>DATEKP010000421.1:0-9605 GCA_035277405.1 Allostellaceae bacterium
GAGGCTCGACAGCCGCGTGTAGCGGTGCGGCTGGTGCACCGCGATGACCCGCCCCTTGCTGGCCTGCCGCGCCGCCTTGAGCACCGCCGCGATCTCGACCGGGTGGTGGCCGTAATCGTCGATCAGCGTGACCCCGTTCCACAGCCCGACGCGCGTGAACCGCCGACGCACGCCGGCGAAGTTGCGCAGGCTCGACCGCACGACCGCATCGCCAAGGCCCATTTCCTCGGCGATCGCAACGACGGTCAGGGCGTTCTGCACGTTGTGCTCGCCGAACATCGGCAGGAACAGATCGGCGATGACCCGCTCGCCGCCGCCGGCGCGGTCGGCGACGAGCGCATCGAAATGGCTGCCGTCGCCGCCGAGCCGCAGATTGACCGCGCGGATATCGGCCTGCGGGCTGAAGCCGTAGGTCAGGACGCGCCGCTCCGCGAGCCGCGCCACCATGCCCTGGACCACCGGATGGTCGATGCACAGGACCGCGAAACCGTAGAACGGCACATTGCCGACAAAGCTTTCGAAACCCTGCTGCAACGCGGCAAAGTCGCCGTAGAAATCGAGGTGCTCGGGGTCGATGTTGGTGATGACGGCGATCGTCGCCGGCAGGCGCGTGAATGTGCCGTCGCTCTCGTCGGCCTCGACCACCATCCAGTCGCCTGCGCCGAGCCGGGTATTGGTGCCGTAGGCGTTGACGATCCCGCCGTTGATCACGGTCGGATCGAGACCGCCGGCTTCCAATAGCGCGCCGATCAGCGAGGTCGTCGTGGTCTTGCCGTGCGTGCCGGCGACCGCGATCGACCATTTGAGGCGCATCAACTCGCCGAGCATCTCGGCCCGCCGCACGACCGGCAGGCGGCGCGCCCGCGCCGCGACAATCTCCGGGTTGTCGGGCTTGACGGCCGAGGAGACGACGACGACCTCGGCGCCGTCGAGATTGGCCGCGGCGTGACCGATCGCGACCGGGATGCCAAGCTCGGCGAGGCGTCGCGTATTGGCGCCGTCGGCGAGGTCGCTGCCCTGCACCCGGTAGCCGAGATTGTGCAGCACCTCGGCGATGCCGCTCATGCCGATGCCGCCGATCCCGACGAAATGGATGGGGCCGATCGATTCGGGCAGCGATCTCACGCGGCAAGCTCCCGCTTGCCGACGCGCGAGGCCAACGCCAACGCCAACGCGGCGAGCCGCTCGGCAGCGTCGGGCCGGGCGAAGCTGCGCGCCCTCGCCGCCGCTTCGGCGAGACCCGCGGCATCGGCGAGCCGCTCGGCAAGCAGGCCGGCTAGCCTCTCCTCGGTCAGCGTGGACTGCGCGATTGCCCAACCGGCGCCGGCGGCGGCAAATGCACGGGCATTCGCGGTCTGATGGTCGGCGGCGGCGTGGGGGTACGGCACCAGCAGCGCCGGCCGGCCAACCGCGGCAAGCTCGGCGACGGTCGAAGCGCCGGCGCGGCAGATCGCCAGCTGCGCACGCGCGAGCCGCTCGGGCACGTCGTCGAAAAAGCTTCTGACTTCGGCGGCTATGCCGGACGCGGCGAATTGCGCCGAGACGCGAGCGCAATCCTCCGGCCGCGCCTGCTGGCTGACACGCAGCGCCGACCGTAGATCCGCCGGCAACGAGGCCAGCGCCGGCGGCACGAGGTCCGCGAAGATGCGCGCCCCCTGGCTGCCGCCGAGCACCAGCAGCTCGATCGCCTCGCCCGCAACGGACGGCCGGTATGGGACAGCCGCAGCGTCCCGGATCGCCGGCCGTACGGGGTTGCCGGTATAGACGGCGCGGGCGCGCTCGGCCGGGCGCAGGCCGGCGGTGTCGGCAAACCCGGTGGCGATGCGCCCGATGCGCCGGGCGAGCAGGCGGTTGGCGCGGCCGAGCACGGCGTTCTGCTCGTGGATCATCGTCGGCAGGCCGAGCTGCGCCGCCGCCAGCACGGTCGGGACCGAGGCATAACCGCCGAACCCGACAACCGCGGCGGGCATCAGACGGCGCAGCAGCCGGCGCGCCTGGAAGATGCCGAGCGCCATCTCGGCCAAACCGTGGACGCTGCGGATCGCACCGCGATCGAAGCGGCCGGCGCCGATCTGCGAAATCCCCACCCCGGGCATGGCTGCCGCGAAGGCGTCGCCACGCCGGTCTGTCGCCAGATGCACGCCGGCGCCGCGCTCGACCAGCAGCGCGGACAAAGCCTGCGCCGGAAACAGATGGCCGCCGGTGCCGCCGGCAGCCAGCACGAACAGCGGCGCGGCGGCGGCGGTCACAACTCGCTCCCGCCGAGGCGCCGCCGGGTCAGCGCCAAGAGCATCCCCATGCCGAGCGCCAAGGCCAGCATCGACGACCCGCCGTAGGATACGAACGGCAGCGTCATGCCCTTGGTCGGGATCAGGTGCAGCGTCGAGGCCATATTGATGACGGCCTGCAATCCGAACTGGATCAAGAGGCCGGTCGCCGACAAGAGCACGAACAGATTGCCTTCCTGCAGCAGCCGCGAGAAGCCGCGCAGCACGATGAACGCAAACACCCCGACCAGGATCAGGCAGACGACGAGGCCGAATTCCTCACCCGTCACGGCGAACACGAAATCGGCATGCGCGTCGGGCAGCACGTCCTTGACCGTCCCTTCCCCGGGGCCGCGTCCCCACAACCCGCCATTGACGAACGCTTCGAGCGAGCGGTTGATCTGGTAATTTTCGCCGACCGCCGGGTCGAGAAAACGGTTCACTCGGCTGGTGACGTGCGGAATCCACATATAGGCGCCGACCAGCCCGCCTAGGCCGGCCAGCGCGCCGCAGGCAACCCAATAGAGGCGAAGCCCGGCCAGGAAGAATTGCGCGAACCATACCGCCGCGACGACGACGGCCATGCCGAAATCGGGCTGCTTCAACAGCATCGCGACGAGCGGCACAAACAAGACGATCGAGATCACATTGCCGGGAAACTGCGGGTTCTCCTTCTGCCGGGCAAACAACCACGCGGCAACGATGGCAAAGGTCGGCTTGACGAATTCCGAGGGTTGCAGGGCGCCGCCCGGCAGGTTGATCCAGCGCCGCGCGCCCTTGACCTCGACGCCGATCACGAAGGTCAGCACCAAGAGCACCATCGAGATTGCGAAGCCGAAAAATGCGACCCGCCGGATCGTCCCCGGCGGCAGCAGCGAGGTGGCGAAGATGATCGCGAGCGCGACCGGCACCGCCGCCAATTGGCGATCGACGAAATGCAGCGGCGCGTAACCGAGGCGCTCGGCGACCGCGGGGCTCGCCGCCATGCTCATGACCGAACCGAACCCGATCAACAGAATCAGCGCGCCGAGGCTCCAGCGGTCGATGGTCCACCACCAGCGGGCGATCGGCCGCTGGTCGATGCGCGCGAACATCATGCGCCGGGGTCCATCGCATTGGACCGCGGGCCTCCGGCCCGCATGCGGGTGGGACGCCCGCGCTCCCGGTTTTTCAGCTCTTCGACGAGCGTGCGGAACAGGTCACCGCGCGCCTCGAAATTGGCGAACTGGTCGTAAGACGCACAGGCCGGCGACAGCAACACGACGGCGCCCGGAACCCGATCGCGACGCGCGGCTCCCGCCGCCGCCGCCACCGCAGCAGCGAGCTCTCCGCAGCGCGTGAATGGCACTTTATCGCCGAGCGTCGTTGCAAACTCCTCGGTCGCGGCGCCAATCAGAAAGGCGTGGCGCAGCCGCCCGAAATACGGCACGAGCGGCGCAATCCCCCCGGCCTTTGGCAAACCGCCGGCGATCCAATAGATCGCCTCATAGCACGCGAGCGCCTTTTCGGCCGTATCGGCGTTGGTCGCCTTCGAATCGTTGACAAACCGGACGCCGTCGATGGTCGCGACCAGTTCCTGACGATGCGCCAGGCCGGGAAACGAGCGAATCGCGCCGGCCGCATCCTCCGGCGCGATGCCGAGCGCCCGCGCCGCCGCATAGGCCGCGGCGGCGTTCTGCCAATTGTGGGTGCCGGGCAGCCGCTCGGCCTCGGCGAGGTCGAGCACGCGGACCGGCCGCTCGCCCATCGCATCGACCAGCCCGCCCGCGTCGACATAAACGCCGCCGGCCGCTTCCCGCGTCACCGAGATCGGCGCAACCCGCGCCGCTCCGGCGCGCAACTCCTCGGCGATGCCGCGGCTGATCGGATCGTCGATGCCGAGGATCGCCGTCGCCCCACCGCGCTGGCCGGCGAAGATGCGCCGCTTGGCGGCGACGTATCCCGCCATGTCCCCGTGCCGGTCGAGATGGTCGGGGGTGATGTTGAGCAAGACCGCGACATCGAAGGCGAGGCTCGCCACCAATTCGAGCTGGAACGAGCTGAGTTCCAGAACATAGATGCCGTCGCGCCCGAGCGGTGCGAACGACAATGCCGGGGTGCCGAGATTGCCGCCGACCTCGACCTGCGCTCCGGCGGTCTTCAGGATATGGCCGATCAGCGCCGTCGTGGTCGATTTGCCGTTGGTCCCGGTGATGCCGACATAGCGCGCCTGAGGCTGCGCCCGGCCCAGCAATTCGATGTCGCCGATGATCTCGGCGCCGGCCTCGCGCGCGCGCAGCACGGCGGGATGCGGCGCCGGATAGGTGTGCGGGATGCCGGGCGACAGCACCAAGGCCGCGATCCCATGCCAATCGGCCGCCGCGAGATCGCACAGCGCGACTTCTTTCGCCAGCACCGCGCGCACCTCGGCGTTGTCGTCCCAGGCCAGCACCTGCGCGCCGCCGGCGGCCAGCGCGTGCACCGCGGCACGGCCGGAACGCGCAAGCCCGAGGACGGCAACCCGCCGCCCGGCCCATCCCCCGAGCGCGATCATCGCGCTAGCGCAGCTTCAGCGTCGCCAGCCCGGCGATCGCCAGGATCACCGCAATGATCCAGAACCGGATCACGATCTTCGACTCCTGCCAGCCCAATTGCTCGAAATGATGGTGCAGCGGCGCCATGCGGAAGACGCGGCGCCCCGTCATCTTGAACCCCGCCACCTGGACGATGACCGACACCGCCTCGATGACGAACAGACCCCCGATGATCGCCAACACCAGCTCATGCTTGGCGACGATGCTGACCGTGCCAAGCGCGGCGCCGATCGACAAGGAGCCGGTGTCGCCCATAAAGACGCTGGCCGGCGGCGCGTTGAACCACAGAAAGCCGAGGCTCGCGCCGACCATCGCGGCGCAGAACACCATCAGCTCGTCGGCGCGCGGCACATGGTGGAGCTGCAGGTAGTTGGCGTAGACGGCATTGCCGACCAGGTAGGTGATGACGGCGAACGATGCAGCTGCGATCAGCGCCGGTCCGATCGCCAGGCCGTCGAGACCGTCGGTCAGGTTGACCGCGTTCGATGCGCCGGTGATGACGAACGCGCCGAAAGCCAAAAAAAACCAGCCCAAATCGAACAGCACGTTCTTGAAGAACGGCACGGCCAGCGCATTGACCAGCGGCGGCGGCATCACCACCGCGAGCGCGACGCAGGCGCCGGCCGCGATGACGAACTCGATCAGCAGCCGGACCCGGCCGGGGATCCCGTGATGCGAGCGCCGGGTCAGCTTGGTGTAATCGTCGGAAAATCCGATCAGGCCGAAGCTGATCGTCACCGCCAGCACGATCCAGACGAACGGGTTGGCAAGATCGCTCCATAACAGCGTCGAGGCGCTCAGTGCCAGCAGGATCAGGACCCCACCCATGGTTGGGGTGCCCTTTTTGCGAAGCAAATGCCCCTGGGGGCCGTCTTCGCGGATCGGCTGCCCATCGCCCTGCCGCGACTTCAGCCAGGCGATGATCGGGGAGCCGAAGATAAAGCTGATCAAGAGCGCCGTGACGACCGCCCCGCCGGTGCGGAACGTGATGTAACGGAACAGGTTGAGGGCGTGGAACTGGTCGGCGAGCGGATAGAGAAACAGGTACAGCATGCGGTCATGTTTCGGGCGTCGCGGGCGGGCACAGCCGCAATGCGATGACGCCGCTGCGACCGACCGGGTTACGCATAGCCCCATCGCAAGTGGGGGACAACCCACCGCGAGGGGTCATCTGCCGGCTCCGAGCGCCTCGCGCGCGACGAGCGTATCGTCGAACGGCAGGACCTCGCTACCGACGATCTGCCCGCTCTCGTGCCCCTTGCCGGCGATGACCAGCACGTCGCCACGGCGCAGCTCGGCGACGGCCACCCCAATCGCCGCCCGGCGATCGCTGATCTCGACCGCGCCCGGCGCCGCCGCCATGATCGCGCGACGAATCGCGGCCGGGTCTTCGCTGCGCGGGTTGTCGTCGGTGACGTAGACGCGGTCGGCGAGCTCGGTCGCGACCTGCCCCATCAGCGGGCGCTTGCCGCGGTCGCGATCTCCGCCGGCCCCGAACACGACGAGGAGCCGGTTCTCAGCATGCGGCCGCAGCGCCGTCAGCACCGTCGCGAGCGCGTCGGGCGTATGCGCGTAATCGACAAAGACCGGCGCCCCGACCGCGCTCTCGCCGACCAATTGAACCCGGCCCGGAACCCCGGGGAGCCGAGGCAGCGCCGGCAGCGCCGCCGCCTCATCGACCCCGGTCGCGACCGCCAACCCGAATGCGGCCAGCGCGTTCATCGCCTGGAACGCGCCGACCAGCGGCAGCTCGATCTCGCAGCGCTTGCCGAACACCGTGGCGAGGAGGTGCTGGCCGGAACGGTGCGGCGCCCGATTGAGGATACGCAGATCGGCCTCGGCGGCCTCGCCATAGGCGATGACGCGGTGGCCGCGCTCGCGGCACAACGCGGCAAGCCGTGCGAATTCCGGGCTATCGGCATTGAGGACGGCAACGCCTGCGGGCGGGAGCAGCTCGCGGAACAGGCGCTCCTTGGCGGCGCGGTAGGACGCCATGTCGCCGTGATAATCGAGATGGTCGCGGGTCAGGTTGGTGAACGCCGCGGCCGCAATCTGGACGCCGTCGAGGCGGCATTGCGCGAGGCCATGGCTCGATGCCTCGAGCGACGCGTGCTCGATGCCCGCTTCCGCCAGCTCGGCCAGCGTTCGGTGCAGCGCCACCGGGTCGGGCGTCGTCAGCGCGCCCGGGCGGCGGCCCCGCGCCGTGACGATGCCGAGCGTGCCGAGGCTCGCCGCCGGATGGCCTGCCGCCGCCCAGATTTCGCGCGTGAAATGCGCCACGGAGGTCTTGCCGTTGGTCCCGGTAACGGCGGCGACGATGCGTGGCTGGCGGCCGGACAATCGAGCCGCCCACTGCGCGAGGAGGCGCGGCGGGTTTGGGTCGACGACGATAGCGAGGCGTCTCCTGGCATCCTGATCGAGCGCCAGCGCCGCAGGATCGTCAGTCAGGATCGCGACCGCGCCGTTCCGTGCGGCCTCCAGGGCGAAGGCGCGGCCGTCTCGGGCCGCACCCTTCAGCGCGGCGAACAGAAAACCCGGTTTGACCTGACGCGAATCGGCGCTGAGACCGACGATTTCCGGATCGAGGGATGCGGGGCCTGCTGTTCCGATCAGCTCAGTAAGCCTCAATCTTCCTGCCCTGCAAGCTGCGCACCGCCAACGCCTGAACGATCGCCGGGGAGGTTTCGTCCACCGGCGGCACGCCGAGAATCGGCGCGATGCGCTGGATGATGCGGCCGGTCGCCGGCACCACGGTCCAGCCGGCCGTAGCATAGCCGTGACTCGCCTTCGTGCCATGCGGCTCGTCGACCAAAGTCAGGACAAGATAGCGCGGGTCCTGCATCGGGAAGACGCCGACAAAATCGGACATCAGCTTTTTCAGCTCGTAATGGCCGTGAATGTTCTTTTCCGCAGTGCCGGTCTTGCCGCCGACGACGTAGCCCGGCACCTCGGCGAAGCGCGCGGTGCCGTATTCGACGACGAGCCGCAACAGCTTGCGCATTTCGTCCGAGGTCTCTCGCGAGATCACCCGCTTCCCCGCCGGCACTTCATCGGGCGTCAGCTTCAACAGCGATGGCGGGCGCAGCAGCCCGCCATTGACGATCGCCGACACCGCGGTGGCGACGCTGAGCGGGCTGACCGCGATGCCGTGGCCGTAGGCGATCGTGATGACGTTGACCTCGCGCCACGGGTTCGGGAAATGCGGCTTGGCGACCTCGTCGAAATCCGCCGGTACCGGCGTCAACAAGCCCAGCCGCGCCAGGAAGCTTCGCTGGCGCTCGGCTCCGGCTTCCATCGCCATGCGCGCCGAGCCGAGGTTCGAGGAATACATGAAGACCTCGGGGACGCTCAGCATCCGGTGCTTGCCGTGGTAGTCGGTGATCGTGAAGCGGCCGATATGGATCGGGTGGATCGCGTCGTAGGTCTTGCCGAGCGTGGCGGTGCCGGCGTCGAGCGCCATCGCGGTGTTAAAGATCTTGAACGCCGAACCCATCTCGTAATCGCCCAGCGTTATCTTGTTGAAGGTGCGGTCCTTGGCTTCGTCGGGCGGCAGGTTGGGATCGCTGCGGCCGGGATGGTTCGGGTCGAAATCCGGCAATGACACCATCGCGACGATCTCGGCCGTGCGCACGTCCATGACGATGCCGGCGGCGCCCTTGGCGCTGAAATCGCGGATCACTTTCGTCAACTCGTCGTGCAGGATGAATTGCACGCGCGCGTCGAGCGACAGCTGGATCGGCCCGGGACTGCTCTTGACCCGCTTGTCGAGCGCGCGCTCGACGCCGGCGAGGCCGTTGTTGTCGATCCCGCAAAACCCGACGACATGCGCAGCGAGGTCGCCGAACGGATAGATGCGGCGCTCCTCGTGCTCGAATTGCAGACCCGGAATACCGAGCCGGTTGACCTCGTATTGCTGGCGCGGCGTCAAACGGCGTTTGATCCACACAAAGCTCTTGCCCGAGCTGAGCTTGCCGTAAACCTCGCCAGCGTCGAGCCCCGGCAACGCCGAGACGATCGCTCGGGTGGCGGCGCGCGGGTCGATGATCTGGCGCGGGTCGGCATAGAGCGACGGGCTGTCGAGCGTCGTCGCCAAGAGCTTGCCATTGCGGTCGATGATGTCGGCGCGCGGCAACGGTGCGACCGCACGTCCACGTCCGACCCGCGGTTCGGCGAGCGCACCCGGCAGCAGCACGACATCGACCAGGCGCAGCGCCACGACCAGGAAGACCACGGCGAACAACGCCGCGGTCGCGACCAGCCGGCTGCGGCAGGTCTCGATCGCAGTTGCGTGGCGCTCGTCGGTAACGACCGGGGCGCACGGCGGCGGCGGGCGGAAATGCCGCGGCCGGCACGGCGTCTCGTCGAGGCGCTGCGGTGACAGCATCAGCGTGCGTCGGCGATCTGCGCGATCAGCGCGTCGAGGGTGGGCGGCGCGGCGATCGGCAGGGGCTGCACCTCCGTCGCCAGCCGCACCGGCAAGATCGGCCGCGCCGGCGCCGCACTGGCCGGCGCGGCGGCAGGGACTGGCGTGGGCGCCGCCGCGATGACGGCGTCGGGTTCCGGGTGCGGCTCGGGGGCGCGCAGCGGGATATCGCCGATCTTCCGCTGCAGCTGCCCGGGAGCGATCGGAGCCAGGCCGAGAAAGCGCCGGTTCAGATCGGCCAGACGCTCCGGCTGGTTGAGGTAGGCCCACTCTGCGCTCAACACGCGGATTTCCTGCTGCTCGGCGACCGTCTGCTTGCGCACGCGGGCGAGCTGATCCTCG
>DATEKP010000422.1:0-4959 GCA_035277405.1 Allostellaceae bacterium
CTGCGACGCCGGCTGGCGGGTCAATTCGTTTCTGAAGATCACGACCGATGACGGCCTCGTCGGCTGGTCGGAATACATGGAGGGCTACGGCGCGCTCGGGCTGACCGGGGTCATCCGCCAGCTCGGCGAGCGGCTGATCGGCCTGGATCCGCGGCCGGTCGAGCGCCTGTCGCGCAGGCTGCACGCGATGACGATCCAGAACCCGGGCGGGATCGCGGCGCAGGCGGTCGCCGCGATCGAGAACGCGCTGGTCGATATCAAGGCGAAGGCCTTGGGCGTGCCGGTCTACGAACTGCTCGGCGGGCCGTTCCGCGACCGGCTTGAAGTCTATTGGTCGCATTGCGGCAGCTATCGCGCCCGCCACGCCGACCGGATCAAGGAATGGGCCGGGGTCGAGCCGATCCGCTCATTGGACGACATCGTGCGGCTCGGCGCCGAGGTGAAGCGCAAAGGCTTCAAAGGCTTGAAGACCAACATCATCCGCTTCGACCGCGACAAGCCCTACATGTACCACCCCGGCACCGGCAACCCGCCCGGCTTTCCCGAGCTCAACATCTCGAAGCCGGTGATCGACGCGGCCTATGCTCAGCTCTCGGCGTTCCGCGAGGGCGCCGGGCCGGAGGTCGGGCTGCACCTCGACACCAATTTCAACTACAAGATCGACGGCTACATCCGGCTGGCGCGCGCCCTCGAACCGCTCGACCTCGTCTGGCTGGAGATCGACCTGTTCGAGCCGGCCGGCCTGGCGCAGGTGCGCCGCGCGGCGCGCACGCCGATCGCGTCCTGCGAGTCGCTGTACGGGCGCCGGCAGTTCCGGCCGTTTTTCGAGCAACAGGCGGTCGATTACGCGATCATCGATGTGACCTGGAACGGCATCCTCGAGTCGATCAAGATCGCGGCACAGGCCGACAGTTTCGAGGTCAACGTCGCGCCGCACAATTTCAACGGCCATCTCGGCTCATTGATCAGCGCGCATTTCTGCGCCGCCGTGCCGAACTTCAAGGTCATGGAGATCGATATCGACGACGTCCTGTGGAAGGACGACATCGTGACCCAGCCGCCGGTCATCGAGAACGGCGAGCTGCTGTTGCCGAGCGGCCCCGGCTGGGGCGCCGAGGTCAACGAGGAGTTCGTCCGCGCGCATCCGCCGCGGCGATAGCCCCTGCGGCCTCCGGCGCTGCGTTCGGCTTCCCGCCGGGCGGACCGAAAGGCCCGCCGGTCGTCAAAACGGGATTTCGTCGTCCAGGTCGTTGGAGGGGCCGCTTCTGCGCGGGCCGCCCGTGCCGCCGCCACTCGACATACCGCTCGGGCCGGTGCCGCCGTAGCGCGCCGAGTCGCCGGGGCTGTAGCCCTCGTCGTAGCCGCCCTCCATCGCGCCGCCCCGCCCCATTCCGCTACCGCCGTCGCGCGCCCCGTCGAGCATCGTCAACTCGCCGCGGAAGCGCTGCAGCACGACTTCGGTCGAGTAGCGCTCCTGGCCCTGCTGGTCGGTCCATTTGCGCGTCTGCAGGGCGCCCTCGATGTAGATTTTCGAACCCTTGCGCAGGTATTTCTCGGCGACCTCGACGAGCCGTTCGTTGAAGATCACGACGCGGTGCCACTCGGTGCGCTCCTTGCGCTCGCCCGAGACGCGGTCGCGCCAGCTTTCGCTGGTCGCCAGGTTCAGATTGGCGAGGCGCGTGCCGTCATTGGTCGAGCGGATTTCAGGGTCGCGGCCGAGGTTGCCGACGAGGATCACCTTGTTGACGCTGCCAGCCATGAGTCACCACGTGCATCCGGGAGCGGGAGCCGCATCATAGCAGGTTCCCCTATTGTTCCTATCGGTTAATGTCATTCCACCGGCACGAAGATGCAATGGCGGAGCTTGCCGTCGACCGCCTTCGACAAATGCCCCTTGCCGGTCGTGTCCTCGACCAGGATGACTTCGCCGGCGCCGATCACCCGCGCCTCGCCGTCGCTCGCGGTGATCTGCACGCCGGCGTCGAGGTTGATGATGTATTGCCGCCGGGGTGCCGGGTGCCAATCGAGGTCGTAGGTTGGCGGCACCTCACGAAAGATGATGCCGGTCGCCGGCAGCCGCTTCGACAGCTTGCCGCCACGGCCCTCCTCGACCCATTCCACCTCGATGTCGCGGAAATGCGACTGGCCGTTCGCGTCGGTGTAGAGATTGTGAATGCGCATCGCCGCCTCGTCCGCTGGTCGGTGGGAGGCGGCGATCATAGCGGCGCCGGCGGGGTTCGCGCCAGCGCCGCGAGCGCTTGCTACCGGCGGCGCGGGTAGTAATAGGGGCCGCCATAGGTGACCGGCGGCGCGATGTCGGCGGGCGGCGGCGGATAGGCGAATTCCGGCTTCGGGTCGTAATGGGAATAGACGATCGCGAACGGCGTGGCGACGACCATCCCGACGATGCTGAGCGCGTCGTAGCTGGCGCAGACCGGAAACTCGAGCACCCATGGGCTGCACGGGTAATAGAGCTGCGCCCGCGCGCTCGACAGCGGCAGCGCGAGGCCGGCGGCCACGAGGGCGGCGATTGCGATCCGGCGGCAGGACATCAGAGGAACTCCGGGTTGAACGGGCAACGCGATCGAACGAGTTTAGCCTTTTACGCGCGCCGCAACAATCCGCGCGCAACCGGACTGTACCGCGTCGCGGATGCCGCCCCGCATGGCTGCCGGGCCGAGACGCCGCTTGCGCCGCGGTTTGTGCCCCGGGATGATGACGCGGCGCCAGCGATCGGGATTTCGTGACATGGAATTCGGCAGCTTCATGGAATTCCCGCCGGTTTCAGCGGGAGACGGCGCCGCCTTCGATCAGGCGCTCGCCGAATGCGAGGCGGCCGAAGCCGTCGGTCTCGATGCCGTCTGGCTTGCCGAACTGCACGGCGCGCCCGAGCGCTCGGTGCTGTCCTCGCCGATGATCGCGGCGAGCGCCATCGCCGCACGCACCACGACGCTCAAGATCGGCATCGCGGTGCAGGTGCTGCCGTTATCGCACCCGCTGCGCCTCGCCGAGGCGGCGGCGACAATCGACCAGATCAGCCATGGCCGCCTGATCTACGGCATCGGCCGCAGCGGCGTCGTGCGCACCTACGAGGATTACGGCATCGATTACGGCGAAAGCCGCGAGCGTTTCGCCGAGACGCTCGACATTCTGAAGCGGGCGTGGACGGAGCCGCGGTTCTCGCACCGCGGCAAATACTTCGCGTTCGAGAACGCGGCGGTGACGCCGAAGCCGTTCCAGCGGCCCTACCCCGAGCTGCGCATGGCGGCGGCAACCGCCGAGACCTTCCCGCAGATCGGCCGGCTCGGCCTGCCGATCTTCGTCGCGGTGCGCCAGGGGCCGTTCTCGCAATTGGCCGAGAGCATCAAGGCGTACCGCGCCGCCTATGCCGCGGCCGGGCATCCGGGGCGCGGCCGCGTGTTTCTGCGCGTCCCGGCCTATCTCGCCGAAACCCGCGAGCGCGCCCGCGCCGAGGCCAGGGAAAGCCTGATGAGCTTTTTCGCCTATCAGGCGGAGCTTGGGCGGGATTCGGCGCGCCGCGCCGGCGGGGAGGTGGCCGTGCAGCGGCTGAAGCGGGTCGAACGGCTGGAGGCGCTGACCTACGACGAGGCGCTCGCCACCCAGGTCATCATCGACGAGCCGGTCGGGTTCGCGGCGCGGCTGCGCGAGGTCGAAGCGGAGATCGGCCTCGACGGCATTCTCGCCGAACTCAATTGCGGCGGCAAAATCCCGCAACCGCGCGTGCTGAATGCGCTGCGCCTCCTGTGTGAGGAGGTGAAGCCGCGGCTTCACTGACCGCCGCCGGGCGATTGGGCTTCAATTGGGAGCAAAAAACGCCCCCGGCGGAGCCGGGGGCGTTTGCATCACGTCGTTTCACCCCGCATGCAGGGGTGAGGGTTGCTCCGGCCTAGGCGGCCTGCTTCTGCTCGGTCACTTGCGGCCGGGTTGGCTCGGAACCCGCGATCTTGATCTGCCGGGGCTTCATCGCCTCGGGCACCTCGCGCACCAGATCGACGTGCAACAGGCCGTTTACGAGGCTGGCGCCCATCACCTTGATGTGGTCGGCGAGGCTGAAGCGCCGCTCGAACGCGCGTCGGGCGATGCCGCGATGCAGATAGCGGCCGTTCTCGTCCTCCTGCTGGCCCTTGCCGGTCACGATCAGCGTGTTCTCGTGCACCGTGATATCGAGCTCGTCCTGCCCGAAGCCCGCCACCGCCATCGTCAGGCGGTAGGAATCTTCGCCGGTCGTCTCGATGTTGTAGGGCGGGTAGGACAGCGCCGTGCTGTCGACGCGGGTCGCGCTGTCGACCAGCCGCGCCAGGCGATCGAAGCCGATCGTCGAACGGAACAGCGGAGAGAAGTCGAATCGGTCCATAACCATATCCTCCAATGAGCAACATGGGTTGCGGCGCCCGCCCGGGATTGGGCCGGGAGCCTCGTCGTCACTGCGCGGCCCCGCAATGGGCGACCGCGCGAGGTTTTAGGTAGTGGCGCGGGAAAGCGTCGGCAAGGGGTCGTTAGCACTTTCCCGCCAGAGTGCCAACCTGCTCAGCGCTTCGGCCCGAAGCCTCCGAAGCGCTTGTTGAACCGGGCGAGCTGGCCGCCGGTGTCGAGCAGCCGCTGCTGGCCGCCGGTCCAGGCCGGGTGCGATCTCGGGTCGATTTCGAGGCGCAGCGTGTCGCCGGCCTTGCCGTAGGTCGAGCGCGTCTGATAGGTCGTCCCGTCGGTCATCACGACCGTGATCTCGTGGTAATCGGGATGGATGGCGTCCTTCATCGCTCGAACCTTCTTGAATGCGGTGGGTATATAGCCGCGCTCAATTCAGACCGCAATTAGGCCTCGCCGCGCAGATACTCCATCGCCGCGTTGACGCCGCCCGGCCCATGCGGCACGCCGCATAAATCGAGGGCGATCTCGACCGCGGCGAGGCCACCCAGCACCATCGGCTCGTTGAGGTCA
>DATEKP010000423.1:0-3843 GCA_035277405.1 Allostellaceae bacterium
GCCTGCTCCGGCCCGAGCTCGGCGAGGAGCTCGATCAGATACGGCTTCCACAACTCAGCGTAATAATGGCTGAAATGGCCGTGCGTGTTGGGGCCGGCCGGGATCAGCACATAGCGGCCGTTCTTGACCCGCTTCATGGCCCGCTCGACCGTGCCGAGCTCGGGCGGGTTGGCGTGGTCCTCGGCGTCGTTGATCAGCAGCACCTTGGCGGTGATCCGGTCGAGATCGGGTTCGGGGTTGTAGTCGCGGATCGCCTCGATCGCCCAGAGGAAGTCGTTGGCGTCGCCCTTGGCGGCGTCGGCGAGGCGCTTTTCGTAGAGCGCGTCGGCGGCCGCGAGGCTCGGGGCCATCTCCTGGATGCGGGTCGGGCTCTCGGTGTTGAAATGGCCGGCCGCGCCGTAGAGGTAGTGGCGCGGCTGCTGGTCGTAGAAGCCGCCGTTCCAGTCCGGGTCGTGGCGGATCGCCTCGGCGGCGGCGCGGCGCGCCAGCCAGTTGCGGCCGCTGATCTCGACCGGCTGACACGACAGCGGGATGACGCCGTCCATCAGGCCGGGGTACATCCCAGCCCACATCCACGCGTGCATGCCGCCCATCGAGCTGCCGATCACCAGCCGCAGATGGCCGACGCCGAGCCTCTCGGTGATCAGCCGATAGCCTGACTCGACCATGTCGCGGTAGCGGTAATGCGGAAAGTTGCCGCGGAGGCCGTCCGACGGCTTCGACGACGCGCCGCGGCCGATCGCGTCCTGCATGATGATGAAGTACTGCCGTGCGTCGAGCGGCTGGCCGGGGCCGAACAATTCGTCGGCGAGCGAGGCGCGCAGCCAGTTGGCGCCGGTCCCGGTATTGCCCTGCAGCAGCAACAGGCCGTTGACGATCTTTCCCTGTCGATCGCGCTGCGGCACCCCCATCGTGCGGTAATGCAGCCGCAGTTCCGGCAACACCTCGCCGCTGGCGAAGCGATAGTTCCGGATGATGAAATCGTCCTCCCGCCAGTTCGGCCAGCGGGCCGCGGGATCGCTGTCGGGCATCGGCAAAACTCCTCTCGGCGACTCTGAACGCTATGATAGAAGCTGCCGGGTGGCAAAATCGATACCGCACCCGTCGATCCTCGACGAATTCGAGTACCTTGGGGCGTTCGACGGCGAATGGCGGTGGCGCAGCGACGGCGGCAAGCGGCTTTACACCTGGGATTCGCTGTATGGCGAGGTCGAGGTGTTCAATGCCCGAGGACGGCATCTCGGCGCTCTCGACCCTGTAACAGGCAGCTGGGTCAAGTCTGCGGTGCGTGGAAGGAAGATCAATGTCTGACCGCAATTTATTCATCGAACTCTGTGTCTCCGGCAAAGCCGCACCGCAGGACATCGATGATTTCATCGATCGGTGGCATGAAAATCCCGAGGAAACCGAGCTGCAGGAATTTTTGGGAATTACACCGGAAGAATACGGCCTGTGGCTTGGGATACCCGATACTCTGCCGTACATCGTAAAGGCGCGGCGCGAGGCCAGACCCTTGACCGAGGTGGTCGCAGCGGCGTTTCGTGAGATACGGCGCGCCACGGGAGCAAGTGATCAGGCCACCGCTGCGCGGCTGCAAAAATGGCTTAAGACAAAGGGCGAGCCGGTCCGGTAGCACTCCAAAGCTCCAAGCAGTCATTGGATGAAATCTCGACGATTTTCATCGTGGTTCCTGCTGTCGATGCTGCTCGGGTTTGTCGCGGAAGTCCCGCTGCACGCACGGGCGGAGCCGGCGCTGCGCTGCAGCGCCTTTATGCGGGCGCCGATCGCCGCGCCGGCGCCACGCGAGGCGAAATGGCCGGTGCACCGCTTCGAGGAGATCAACGCCGCGGTCAAATCGGAGCCGTACCGCGTGCTGTTCCTCGGCGACTCGATCACCGAGGGGTTCGACAAGGAGGTGTGGCAGGCGCATATGGCGCCGCGCGGGGTGCTCAATGCCGGGGTCAGCGGCGACCGCACCGAGCATCTGTTATGGCGGCTCGAACACGGCAACCTCGCCGGGCCGGCGCCGCGGGGTGTGGTGCTGCTGATCGGCACCAACGATCTCGGCCACGGCCGCCCGCCGCCGGAGGCCGCCGAGGGCATCCGCGCCGACCTCCTGTACTTGCGCGAGCGCCTCCCGGATGCGCGCATCCTGCTGCTCGGGCTGTGGCCGCGCGCGGTCTCGCCGGAGGCGGCGCTGCGTCGCGGAACGGTTGCCGTCAACAAGCTGATCCGCCGCTGCGGCGACAATCGCACCATTCTCTACGCCGATATCGGCGGCGTGCTGCTCGACAAGAGCGGCGAACTGAGCCGGGAGATATCGCCAGACCTTCTGCATTTCAGCCGCGCCGGGTACGAGCGGCTGGTGCCGCTGCTCGACCCGCTGATCGACGGCCTGCTCGCGCCGCCCTGAGCCACGTGCGACCTCCGCGCGGGTTGTGTTGGCGCGGCCGGCGATTATGCTGCGCCGCCCGCCGCAATCGCGCGGCGCGAGGAGCGGACATGGCGCACGGTTGGCATTTCTTTCTGAACCCGGGACCAACCAACATCCCGGACCGCGTGTTGCGGGCGATCGACCGCGGCGCCATGGATTTCACCGGCGCCGAGTTCCGCGCCATCTCGGACGAATGCTTCGCCGGCCTCAAACGCGTCTTCAAGACCGAGGAGACGATCCTCGCCTATGCCGCGACCGGGCACGGCGCGTGGGAGGCGGCGCTCGTCAACCTGTTCTCGCCGGGCGACAAGCTGCTGGTCGTCGAGAGCGGCTTCTTTTCGCTGAACTGGGGCATGCGCGGGGCCGCCTTCGGCCTCGAGGTCGAGACCTTGGCCAACGATTGGCGCCTCCCGTGCGATCCGGCACGGCTCGAAGCGCGGCTGCGCGCCGACCCGCAGCACCAGATCAAGGCCGTGCTGCTGGTGCATTGCGAGACCTCGACCGGTGTCGTCAACCCGATCGCCCAATTGCGCCGGGCGATCGACGCGGCGCGTCACCCGGCGCTGTTGCTCGTCGATACGATCTCCTCGCTCGCTTCCATTGATTTCCGCATGGACGAGTGGGGCGTCGATGTCGTCGCTGCCGGCTCGCAGAAGGGGCTGATGCTGCCGACCGGCATGGCCTTCACGGCGGTGAGCGCCAAAGCGCTGGCGGCGGTTGCGACGGCCAAACTGCCGCGCGTCTATTGGGACTGGAAGCGCCTCCTCGGCGAGGGCAGCCAAGCCTATTGGAACGGCACCGCGCCGGTGCACTTTTTCTACGGGCTGCGCGAGGCCTTGCGCATGCTGGAGGAGGAGGGCCTCGACAATGTCTTCGCCCGCCACCACCGCCTCGCCGAGGCGACCCGCCGCGCCGTGCAGGCATGGCGCGGCAATGCCGGGCCGGAGATTTTCTCGCTCGAACCGGCGGCGCAATCGGACAGCGTCACCGCCGTGCTGGTGCCCGAGGGCTGCGATGCCGATAAGGTGCGGCAGACCGCACTCGACAAGTTCAACCTTTCCTTGGGCGGCGGCCTCGACCGGCTGAAGGGCCGCGTCTTCCGCATCGGCCATCTCGGCGACCTCAACGAGCCGATGGTGCTGGGCGGCCTCGCCGCGATCGAGATTGCGCTCGACCTGTGCGGCGTGCCGCACGGCGCGGGCGGCGTCAACGCGGCGATGGAGTATCTGCGCGGCGAAGCCTAATTGCGGTCTGAATTGAGCGCGGCTATATAGCCACCGCATTCAACAAGGTTCGAGCGATGAAGGACGCCATCCACCCCGATTACCACGAGATCACGGTCGTGATGACCGACGGGACGACCTATCAGACGCGCTCGACCTACGGCAAGGCCGGCGACACGCTGCGCC
>DATEKP010000424.1:0-2142 GCA_035277405.1 Allostellaceae bacterium
TAATGGCTGATCCTGCGAGGATCAACATAGGCCGCCGGTTCGCGAAAGCCACCGCGAAACCGCCCCCACCCTAGCCCTCCCCCGCCCGCGGGGGAGGGAACCCGGTATTGTACGGACCGGATAGATTGGTAACGGGATTGACCGAGTGGATGGGTGACAGGTTTGAGGTGTCGGCGGGGGGTGCCTGCCGATGCCGTGGAGAGAGACCTGTCGGATGGACGAGCGGACGCGGTTTATTGCCGAGATTTTGGCTGGCGAGGAGGCGATGACGGTACTGTGCCGCGAGCACGGGATCAGTCGCAAGACCGGCTACAAGTGGCTCGCTCGCTACCAGCGGGAAGGGGCTGCGGGTCTGACGGAGCGCTCGCACGCGCCGCTGCGCCACGGCCAGGCACATGAGCTGGCGGTGGTGCAGGCGGTTCTGGGTTTGCGCGAGCGCTGGCCGCATTGGGGGCCAAAGAAGCTGCGGGCGAAGCTCGGCGAGGGTCGTCCCGATTTGGCGCTGCCGGCGGCGAGCACGATCGGCGACTGGCTGCGGCGCGAGGGGTTGGCCGGCCGGTCGCGGCGGCGCCGGCGCTGTCCGGCCTACGCCCGGCCGTTTGCGGCGGTGACGGCAGCCAACGACGTGTGGTGCACGGATTTCAAGGGTTGGTTTCGCACCGGCGATGGCCGGCGCTGCGATCCGTTCACTCTGAGCGATGCCGACAGTCGTTATTTGTTGCGCTGCCAAGCGGTGGCGCGGCCGGACGAAGCCAACGTGCGGCCGATCTTCGAGGCGGCATTCCAGGAATACGGGCTGCCGCTGGCGATCCGCTCCGACAACGGCCCGCCCTTTGCCTCGCCCGGGGTGGGCGGGTTGTCGCGGCTTTCGGTGTGGTGGATCAAGCTCGGCATCCGGCCGGAGCGGATCGTGGCCGGCAAGCCGCAGCAGAATGGGCGACACGAGCGGGTTCATCGCACGCGCGGCGAGGAGACCGCCAAGCCGCCCGCCGACAGCCTGCCGGCGCAGCAACGGCGGTTTGACGAGTTCCGCGCGGTGTACAACACCGAGCGGCCGCACGAGGCATTGGGTCAGAAGACGCCGGCCTCGCAGTACCGACCCTCGCCGCGGCCGTACCCGGATCGCCTCGCCGACCCGCCCTATGGCAGCGACGTCGCGGTCCGCCGCGTGCGCAGCACCGGCCAGATCAAATGGGCGGGCGAGCTGATCTTTGTCGGCGAGGCGCTGATCGGCGAGCCGGTCGGCGTGGTCGAGACCGAGCACGGCGATTGGCTGGTGCGCTATGCTGATGTCGAGCTCGGCTATATCCATCCGCAGCGCCGCCGGCTCAGCCCGCGGCCGCGGCACGCGGTCAACCGGCCTGTGGATTTGATGGACAGCGCGGCCGCGCTGCCCACAACCCCACAGGCCCAGCAACCCCCTTGATCCCAAATCACCAAAAATGTCACCCATCCAGCCGGTCCAATCTGTCACCCGTCAATCCGATTGCACAAGGGGGCTGGTGTTTACCCCTCGAACCTCCTCTCGAAGCCCTGCCAGCAGGCGTCGTAGTTGCGCTGCAGGGCCGGGGTTTCGAGCGCGAAGCGGGTCGGGCGGATCGGAAAGCAGGTCTCGAACATAAAGGCGAGCGTGTCGGCGATCTTCTGCGGCTTCAATTCGGCGGTGCTCGCCTTTTCGTAGGTCGCGGCGTCGGGGCCGTGCGCGCTCATGCAATTGTGCAAGGAGGCGCCGCCCGGAACGAAACCCTCGGCCTTGGCGTCGTAGACGCCGTAGACGAGCCCCATGAACTCGCTCATGACGTTGCGGTGAAACCACGGCGGCCGGAAGGTGTGCTCGGCTACCTGCCAGCGCGGCGGAAAGATCACGAAGTCGCAATTGGCGGTACCCGCCACCGGCGACGGCGCGGTCAAGACCGTGAAAATCGACGGATCCGGGTGGTCGAAGCTGACCGAGCCCAGCGTGTTGAAATGCGCGAGATCGTATTTGTAGGGCGCGTAGTTGCCGTGCCAGGCGACGACGTCGAACGGCGAATGGTCGAGTTCGGCCACCCACAACCCGCCGGCGAATTTGGTCACGACCTCGCAGCGCTCGTCCTGGTCCTCGAAGGCTGCTTGCGGGCTCAAAAAATCGCGCGGGTTGGC
>DATEKP010000425.1:0-10985 GCA_035277405.1 Allostellaceae bacterium
GTCAGATCGACAACCCGAACGCCTTTGAGGCAGCTAAGGGGCGCGTAGTTTCCACTCATCCTCTGCGTCTCCTCCGACAGCATGGAACGCCGTTCAGCAAACGATAGCGCAGGCGCCGCGATACGGAAACCGCCGATTTCCGCGAACAGCCCTGCATCGGCTGCGCAGTTACGAGAACCGTGCCGCGAACTCCGTTTTCGCGTGCGCGTGTTGCCCGAGAACCATAGGCGACTTCGAAAACCGTATTAACCAAAGGACGGGGTTCACAAGCCCAAGACTAAGGGCTAGCTTCGCCCGGTTCCACGCACATTTGTCTTTTCATCTGATCCCGGAAGCACGCCATGAGCGCTGCCTTCTTCCGGCAGCTCGCACAGCAATGCCGCGAATTGCTGGCGCGGGCCGCTACCGAAGGGGCCAAGGAGCAGCTCCGGCTTTGGGCCGCCGAATTCGACGCCGAGGCCAGCTCGGCCGCCGAACTCGAACCGGGCGAGGTCGATTCCCCGGGCATCGAAGGCACGCGGGCGTAGGAGGCGTACCTACCCGGTTCGTCATTGCGAGGCGGCCCTGCGGGCCGCCGCGGCAATCTTGTCGATCTGCACGAGATTGCGTCGCTCCGCTCGCAATGACCACCCAAGCGGCGTCAGGCTTGTTTCGCCTCGATGATCGAGCGGCGGATCGCGCGGGTGCGGGTGAACCATTGGTGCAGGGTCTCGCCGTCGCCGCGGCGGATCGCGCGCTGCAAGGCCGTCAGGTCCTCGCTGAAGCGCTGCAGGAGTTCGAGCACCGCCTCGCGGTTTTCGAGAAAGATGTCGCGCCACATGACCGGGTCGGAGGCGGCGATGCGGGTGAAATCGCGGAAGCCGCCGGCCGAATAGGCGACGACCTCGGATTGCAGATCGTGCCCGAGCTCGGTCGCGGTGCCGACGATCGTATAGGCGATCAGATGCGGCAGGTGCGAGGTCACGGCCAGCACCTTGTCGTGGTGCTCGGCCGCCATCGTCACGACCCGCATGCCGGCCAGCTCCCATAGCGCCGTGATTTTGGCGACGGCGGCGGGATCGGTCTCGGGCGGCGGCGTCAGGATGCACCACCGGCCGGCGAACAATTCGGCGAACCCGGCCTCGGGGCCGGAATGCTCGGTGCCGGCGACCGGATGGCCCGGCACGAAGTGCACGCCGTCCGGCAACAGCGGCTGCACGGCCTGGATCGCCGCCCCCTTGACCGACCCCACATCCGTGACGATCACGCCATGGGCGAGCGTCGGCGCGATGCGCGCGGCGATGTCGGCATAGGCCGAGAGCGGCGTCGCCAGCACGACGAGATCGGCGTCCTTGACCGCCGCCGCCGGGTCGTCGGCCGTGCGGTCGGCGAGGCCGAGGCGGCGCGCCGCCGCCAGGGTCTCCGCGCGGCGGGCGCAGGCGACGATTTCGGTCTCCGGATTGTCGCGGCGCAGCACGCGCGCCAGGGATGAGCCGATCAGGCCGATGCCGATCAGCGCGACCCGCTCGAACAGAGGCTTGCTCATGATGCCGCGAGGAACTCCGCGAGGGCCGCCGCCACCGTTTCCATCTCCTCGCCGGTGCCGATCGTGATCCGCAGATGCCGCGGCAGGCCGTAGGCGCCCA
The DNA here is from genome assembly GCA_035277405.1 of Allostellaceae bacterium. Taxonomy (GTDB): domain Bacteria; phylum Pseudomonadota; class Alphaproteobacteria; order ATCC43930; family CGMCC-115725; genus DATARH01. The sequence goes on from DATEKP010000425.1 coordinate 1,626, forward strand.
TCTTGCGAGTCAGGATGCCGCGCGATTGCAGAAAGGCGAAAGCCGCGTCGGCGTTATGGCGCGGCTCGTCGGGGAAGCGGGGCAATACGAAATTGCCGACGCTCGGCGTCAGTTCCAGGCCGAGCGCGGCGAGGCGCTCGGACAGCCACGGCAGCCAGCGCTCGTTATGGGCGCGGGCGCGGGCCAGCGCCGCCACGTCCTCGACCGCCGCAACGCCTGCCGCCAATGCCGGCGCCGTCACGTTGAACGGGCCGCGGATGCGGTTCAGCACGTCGGCGATCGCCGGCGGGCAATAGGCCCAGCCGAGGCGCAACCCGGCCAGCGCATAGATTTTCGAGAAGGTGCGCAGCATCACGACATTGTCGGCGCGGTTGACCAGCGCGATGCCGGGTTCGTAATCGTTGCGGTTGACGAACTCGGCATAGGCGGCGTCGATCGCCAGCACGACATCTTTCGGCAAGCCGGCGTGCAGGCGCGCCAGCTCGTCCGCCGACAGGTAGGTGCCGGTCGGATTGTTCGGGTTGGCGATGAAGACGATGCGGGTCTTGTCGGTGAGCCGCGCGAGAAACCCGTCGACATCGGCAGTCAGCTCGCGCTCGGGCACCGCGACCGGCGTGGCGCCGACCGACTTGGCGCCGATCGGGTACATCAGAAATCCGTGTCGGCTGTACAGCACCTCGTCGCCCGCCCCGGCATAGGCGCGCAGCAGCATGCCGATCAGTTCGTCCGACCCGGCGCCGCACACGATGCGTTCCGGGTCGAGGCCGTGATAGCGGCCGAGCGCGGCGCGCAACTCGGCGGCGCTGCCGTCGGGGTAGCGAAAGATGTCGTCGGCCAGCGCGCGGTAGGCGGCGACCGCCTTCGGGCTCGGGCCCAGCGCGCTCTCGTTCGAGGCGAGGCGGATCGGCCGCAGACCGGCAGGCGCTTTCGATTCGCCGCCGACATAGGGGGCGATGTCGAGGATGCCCGGTCCGGGAACCGGGGCGTTTGCACGCACCATCGGCTCAACCTCTCGCCGCGACGGTAGCGGCTGTATCGGCGAGCGGGGCCGTCGCCAGCTCGGCGGCGGAGAGCGGCACCGCGTAGCCGCCGACCCGCAGCAGCCGATGCACGGCCGGCCCGAGCTGCTCACGTACCTCGGCCAGCCGCGGTTCGAACGGCGGTAGGAAGCCGTCGATCTCGATCAGGCTGCTGGCGCCTTCGGCATGCTCGCAGGATGCCATGAACGTGCAGGCGAAGCCGATCCCGGAGAGGATCGAGAACAACCGTCCGCGGCTGATGTCGGGAGCGCTTTCGGTCAGGATCAGCGTGCGGTCGTGCCCGGTGGGCTGCGGCGCGCCGTGGCCGATCGCCAGCGCGTCGCCGCCGGATGAGCGCGCATTGCCGCGCCCGCCGAACGGCAGCCGGGCGACAACGCGCGGGGCGTCGTCATCGGTTGAGAGCAGGTGGCGCCACCACGGATCGGGCTCGCTCTCCTCCGGCATCGGCAACACGCCGATCGCCGCCTGCGCTTCGGTCACGGCGTGGATCACCTGTCCCGGCGAGCGGTAGGCCAGCATCGGCGTGTGACTGCCGTAATGGTCGCGCGCCATGTCCCAGACGCCGGGCGCCTCGGGCGGCGCATAGACCGCGACCGTAAAGGCGCCCTGCAGCCTGACGGTTGCGGCCAGCAGCTCGCGCCACATGCGCACAAGAGTGGCGGGCGGGAAGGCGCCCTGATTGCGCTCGACGAGGCGGCGGATGATTTCGGCCTCGCGCGCCGGCTGGTGCGCGGCGATCCCGTCGCTGCCGCGCTTGTGCGCGGCGACACTGGCGACCACCTCGATACGCTGGATTAGGAGGTCCTGCAGCCTGTCGTCGATCTCGTCGATGCGGCGACGCAAACGTGCGAGATCGGACGGGTTGTCTGACATGGTGTCGATCGCTGCCTCGGCCGCGATAGTAGTAGGGTCGGCCTTTGCCAAAATCAAAGAAAACGTTGACATGTCTCGCCTTGGATTCATAGCTAGCGGCCCCTGCCTCGGTTCGCGGACAGCCGCGACGGCAGCAGAAGCCAGCCCTGAACAGAGCATTCCGTGTCGATCTTGACCGCACCCCGGCTCCGGCGTCCCGGCCAGGATTGGCCCGGCCATTCGCTCGCGATCGAGACCGCATTGCCGCTCGATTGCGGCATCGAGCTCGGCCCCTTCACGATCGCCTACCAGACATACGGCACGCTCAACCCTGAGCGCAGCAACGCGATCCTGATCTGCCACGCGCTGACCGGCGACCAGTACGTCGCCGACCCGCATCCGATCACCGGCCATGCCGGCTGGTGGACGACGCTGGTCGGCCCCGGTGGCGTGCTCGATACCGAGCGCTACTTTCTGATCTGCGCCAACGTGCTCGGCGGCTGCATGGGCACCAGCGGGCCGCGCGAGCGCAACCCGGCGACCGGCGAACCGTGGGCCCTCGATTTCCCGGTCATCACGATCCGCGACATGGTGCGGGCGCAAAAGCTGCTCGTCGATCACCTCGACATCGAGCGGCTGTTTTGCGTGATCGGCGGCTCGATGGGCGGCATGCAGGTGCTCGAATGGGCATCGAGCTACCCCGAGGCGCTGGTCGCCGCGGTGCCGATCGCCGCGGCGGCGCGGCACTCGGCGCAGAACATCGCATTCCACGAGGTCGGCCGGCAGGCCATCATGGCCGATCCCGACTGGTGCGGCGGGCGCTACCTGAGCCTCGGCCGCAACCCGTCGCGAGGACTGGCGGTGGCGCGCATGGCTGCGCACATCACCTATCTCTCCGAGGCGGCGCTGCACCGCAAGTTCGGCCGCAACCTGCAGGACCGCAACGCCGTCACCTACGGGTTCGACGCCGATTTCCAGGTCGAGAGCTACCTGCGCCACCAGGGCAGCACGTTCGTCGACCGGTTCGACGCCAATTCCTATCTCTACATCACGCGGGCGATGGATTATTTCGACCTCGCGGCCGAGCACGGCGGCTCGTTGCCGGCCGCCTTCGCCGGCAACCAGCCACGCTTCTGCATCGTCTCGTTCACCAGCGACTGGCTGTTCCCGACCCCCGAGAGCCGCGCTCTCGTGCACGCGCTCAACGCCGTCGCGGCCAATGTCAGCTTTGTCGAGATCGAGACCGACAAGGGGCACGACGCCTTCCTGCTGCACGAGCCGGAATTGTTCGCGACGTTGCGCGGGTTTCTGACCGGCTGCGCCGAGCAGCGCGGCCTGCCGCGCTTCTGGACATGAGAAGCGGCGCCACCCTGCCCTTTGCCGCCGCGCCGCCCCCTGCCCCGGCCGCCGCCGCGCCCGCCGGCGAATTGCGGCGCGACCTGCGGCTGATCGCCGACATGATCGACCCCGGCGCGCGGGTGCTCGACATCGGCTGCGGCGACGGCGCGCTGCTCGCCTACCTGGCGCGCGAGAAGAGGGTGGACGGCCGCGGCATCGAGCTGAGCCAATCCGGGGTCAACGCCGGCGTGCGGCACGGGCTGGCGGTGATCCAGGGCGACGCCGACAGCGACCTCGAGGCCTTTCCCGGCGGCGCCTTCGACGTCGTCGTGCTGAGCCAGACCTTGCAGGCGACGCGACAGCCGCGCCGGGTCGTCGAGGAGCTGCTGCGCATCGGCAAACGAGCGATCGTGTCGCTGCCGAATTTCGGCTTCTGGCGCATCCGGCTCGGTCTGTTGGCGCGCGGCCGCATGCCGGTCACCGAGGTGCTGAACCACGCCTGGTACGACACGCCCAATATTCATCTCTGCACGATCCGCGACTTTGTCGCCTTGTGCGACGAGCTGGGCGCGCGCATCGAGCGGGGCTTGACGCTCGACCGGCACGGCCGGCCGTTTGCCCTCGACCCGCGCGGCCGCCTCGCCAATCTATTGGCCGAGCAGGGCGTGTTCGTGCTGGCCGGGCGGCCCCGCGGGGCACGCGGCTGATTGACGCCATCGTCGCGGCCGCCGCAGAGGCTACAATCAGCGGATCGCCTCGTATGGGCCCGAGGCAATGTTGCTAACGAGAGGCCGATGATCCTTGCCCAACTTTCGGACCCGCACATCGTCGCGCCGGGCCGGTTGTTCCGATGCCCGGTGCAGGGCGCGGCGGCCGACGCCGAGAGGGTTTATGTCGAGTTCGATACCGCGCCCTATCTGGCACGCGCCGTTGCGGCGGTGAACGCGCTGGTGCCGCGCCCCGATGTCGCGGTCGTGACCGGCGATCTGGTCGATCACGGCGAACCCGAGGAATACGCGCAATTGCGCGCGCTGCTGGCGCGATTGGCGATGCCGGTCTACGTGATCCCCGGCAACCACGATGCGCGCGAGCCGCTGCGCGAGGCATTCCGCGGCGACGGCTACCTGCCGGCTGAAGGCTATCTGCATTACACGGTCGAGGACTTCCCGCTGCGCCTCGTCGCGCTCGACACGCTGATCCCGGGCAAGCACGGCGGCAGCCTCGACGCCGAGCGGCTGGAATGGCTCGATGCGGCACTTGCGGCGCAGCCCGAGCGGCCGACGGCGATCCTGATGCATCACCCGCCGTTCGCGACCGGCATCACCTACATGGACGGCTACGGCCTCGACAACACCGCCGGGCTCGCCGCGGTCGTCGCGCGCCACAAGCAGGTCGAGCGCATCCTGTGCGGTCATCTGCACCGCGCGATCGACCGCCGCTTCGCCGGCACGATCGCCGGGACGGCGCCGAGCACGGCCCACCAGATCCGCCTCAACCTCGTCCCCGACGTGCGCATCAGCTTCGTCTTCGAGCCGCCCGGCTACCAGCTCCACATGTGGAGCGCGGATGCTGGCCTCGTCACGCACACCGCGGTACTCGGCGATTGGCCGACGCCGGAGGCGCGCAGCTAACCTCGCTCCGACTTGGCGGTGGCCTCGGCCGAGGCGGCGGCGGTGGCGACGTCGCGGGGATAGCTGCGGCGCCCAGGCAGCACCAGGAACGCGGCCGCCAGCATCGGGATCAGCATCAGGAGGAAGGTCCACATCAGCCCTTGCTGGCCGCCGCCGAGCCAGCCCGACATCGCGCCGAACAGCAACGGCGCGATCCCTTCGAAGGCCGAGCGCAGCGCCATACGGCCGGCCTCGCCGCGCCCCCACATGCGCGGGTGGACGATGTCGAGCCGGGCCGCGTCGATCGGCGCCAGCGCCGCCACCATCGTGCCGACGCCAAGCGTCAACAGCGCGATGCCGAGCCACGCGCTGCCGGTCCAGATCGCGACCCCGAGCAGCGGCACCGAAACGAACAGCGCCACCGCGGGCACGATGATCCGGGCGTTGATGTCGCCGCGCCGCAGCAGCCGCTCCGAGACGCGCCCGCCGACGACCAGCCCGGCGATGGCCCCGGCTCCGAGCACGAAAATTAGCACGCTCACCAGGGTCCGCGTCAGATCGTAATGCTTGGTGAAATAGATCATCGCGAAGCCGCGAATCCCGGCGAAAAAGAAATAGGCCAGCGTAGAGGCCGCGATCAGCAGCCGGTAGCTCGGCAGCCGCAACAGGTAGCCGATCGCCCACCACCACGGGCGCCGCGTCGGGTCCTCGTGCAGCACCATGTTCTCTCGCGGCTGCACGTCGGCTTCCTTGACCTTCTTGTAAAGCGACGATGATCCTGCGGCGGCGCCCTCTCGCCTGCCCTTTCCCTGCGCCCCCCGCTGCGGCCGCGAGGCGGCATCGGGATCGGTCTCGCCGGCGCGGATCCAGCTTTGCGAGCCGCGCGCCGGTTCCGGCAGGTAGCGCCAGATCACCCACACCAGCGGCGCGCTCGGGATCGCCATCGCGACAAACGACCAGCGCCAGCCGAGAAAGCTCGACACCTCGCCGGCGATGAAAAAGCCGATGCCGACGCCGACCAGTTCGCCCGAAAGGATCAGACCGTAGATGCCGGCGCGCTCGCGGGCCGGGAAAAAGTCTCCGGTCAGCGAGGCGATGCACGGCCACGCCGCCGCCGTCACCGCGCCCAGCGCGAGGCGGGCGACGAGCAGATAGGTGTAGGACGTCGCGGTCGCGCACAGCGCCATCGCCGCCGCCCACAGCGCGACCACGACGACAAGGATCGTGCGCCGCTGGATGCGGTCGGCCAGCACGCCGGCCGGCAGTGTCGCGACCGCGCCGACAAACGACACGACCGCGATCAGCAGCCCGATCTCGGTGTTGCCGATGTCGAAAGCCTGTTTCAGCTGATCGGAGATCGCAGCGATCGTGCCGTTGTCGGCGGTGTCGAGGCCGAGCACCGCGGCAAGCACCGCGATGATCTGCAGCCGCGCCGGCCCGCCGGCGGCTTCGACGAACCACGCCTTTGCCTTGCCGATCGCCCGCAGCCTGCTCGCCATGATGCTGTAAACGGGCGAGCGGCTGCAACCGCTCGGGCGCCGCTCAACCCGGCTGAACCAGCACCTCGCGCGCCTGCTCGATGCGCTGACGCCGCAGGCCGACGAGCGGGTATTCGCCGGCGACGACCAGGCTGAGCGCGGCATTGACCCGGCGCAGCGCCGCGCCGGCATCGGCGCCGTCGCGGCGCTGCGCGATCAGCCGGTTGCGCAGCGCGGCGAGGCGGCGCTGCGCCTCGACCAGATCGTCGTAGACATGCTCGGGCTTGTCGGCCAGCGCGCGGTCGAGCGCGGTCAGCACCGGCGCGATGTCGGTGCCGGTCATCGCGGCCGCGCGAAACGGAAATAGTTGCGCGGCCGGGCGGCCGAGCGGTTGCCGACTTGCAGCAGCAGATGACGCACCAGGAACGTGCCGGCGATCGCGGCGGCGGCAAGGACCGTCGAGGCTCGACGATCCGGCGGTGCCCGCCGGCGCGCCGCCTGTGCGAGCAGCGGGACGGCGGCAGCGGCGAGCAGCGGCGCAGCGGCGCAGGATGTCCTGATCCCGGCAGCGGCAAGGCGCGACGGCAATGCCAGCAGCAATCCGCACTCGACTGCGCCCGCCGCCGCGCCGATGCGGGATAACGGCCGCATCGTCGCGCCGTCGGCGCCAAGCGACAGCAGCGTCGCCGCGCCCGACATCGCCGAGGCGCCGAACAATGCCGGGATCAGCCGCGGGGCTGCCGCCCAGAGCGGCGTGCTGGTCGCCGTCAAGAGGGCGCCGGTATAGGTGCTGAGCGCCGCCCCCGCTGCCGCCGCCGGCAATTGCACGATGCGGGCCGCTCGGTCGGCGCGCGCGGCCTGCAACACCGCCAACACCCCGCTTAGCAGGCCGAAGCCGGTCAGCACATAGGTGCCGATCGACATCGGTGAGGTTGGGCGGAAGATACGCAGCATGTTGTAGAAGCGCTGCGGCGTATGCAGGTCGGCGATCAACAGCGGGGCGCCGATCGCGGCGCCCGCGAAGGCGACATAGCGGCCGTTGCGGATGATGGCGGCGTATTTGTCGCGGTCGGTCAACTCGGCGGCGGCGGCGAGGATCTGCGCCGCCCCGGCAATGCCGGAGACGAACATGTAGGCCGACACCTTCCAGCCGTAGGGGCTCGGCTTCAGCGCCGGCTGATCGTAGTAAGTCGGGATCGCCTGACCCTCTCCCGCATTGCGGGAGAGGGGGGACCGCTCGCGAATGCGAGCGGTGGGTGAGGGCGTACGGGCTGCGATACCCTCACCCGCCTCCAGGCTGCGCCTGGAGGCACCCTCTCCCGCAGTGCGGGAGAGGGGCAAGTGGCCAACCTCGCTAGCCATGGCTCGTCCCCCTCGCCGCCGCAAACAACCCGAGCGCGGCGGCGGCCAGCGCCGCCATCGTCGCGAGACCGGCGGCCATGGCCGGCGCGGTGCGGTCGGCCGGGCGGGTCGGGGAGCGCGGCAGGTTGTAGGTCTCGGGCGGCGCGGTCAGCAGGAAAAAGGCGTTGAGTTCGCGCAAACCGTCAGCGTGGCCCGGGGCGTCAGGGGTGCCATAGAGATAGGCGCCCTCGACCCCTCTGGCGTGCAAATCCGCGGCCCGGCGCCCGGCACGTTCATGCAGCTCCGAAAGTTCGCCGAACTGGATCGAGTCGGTCGGGCAGGCCTTGGCGCAGGCGGGTTCGAGGCCGCCCTTCAGACGATCGTAGCACAGCGTGCATTTGTGCGCCTTGCCGTCCTCCAGCGACACATCGACGACGCCGAACGGGCAGGCTGGCATGCAATAGCCGCAGCCGTTGCAGATGTCCTGCTGCACCACGACGGTGTCGAACTCGGTGCGGAAGATCGCCCCGGTCGGACAGGCTTCGAGGCACGGCGCCGGCGTGCAGTGCTTGCACACGTCGCTCATCATCAGCCAGTTGCTCTGAAACGGCGCCATCTCGGTGACGCATGCGCCATTCCCGTCCGCGATGTGCTCGATGAAATGCACGTGGCGCCAGGTCGAGGCACCGAGATCGCCGGTATTGTCGTAGCTGGTGCCGCGCAGGTCGAGATCGTCGGCCGGCAGCAGGTTCCATTCCTTGCACGCGACCTCGCACGCCTTGCAGCCGATGCACAATGTCGTGTCAGTGAAAAATCCGTAGCGCCTACCCGGCTCGACTTTGACGCCCGCCGTCAGCTCCGCCTCGTCCGGGATCATGCCGGGCAGCAGCGATTGCGGATAATCGAGCGCGCGCGGATGCACCGTGATGCTGCTCATGCGCCGCCCTCCTCATTCATCTCCCGCGTGCGAGCCGGGCCTATCGCACTTGCCGCATCTGCTCCCTCCCCCTTGATGGGGGAGGGCCGGGGTGGGGGTGAATCCGCCCCCCAGTTCCCGAATGGATTGCCAGCGGCGCGATCACCCCCTCCCAACCCTCCCCCATCGAGGGGGAGGGCGCTTAATAGCGATCGTCCTGCCGCGCGGGCGGGGGTCCAGGGGCAAAGGGCTTGACCTGCGGCCCTGGATTCCCGCTTCCACGGCAATGACGGAGAAAGCCGCTTCGTCACGCCCGCCGCCCCTTGCGCAGGTTGCAGGTCAGCGCCTTGGCTTCGTGCATGCTGGTGTTGGGGTCGCCGACGATGCTGGTCAGCATGTTGGCGATGTCGCCTTTGGCGAAGCCCTCCCAGCCGAAATGCCACAGGAGGCCGACCTGGTGCACCGTGGCACCGTCGAGCCGCAGCGGGCGCAGCCGCTCGGTGACCATGGCGCGGACCTCGACCTCGCCGCGCGCCGTCGCCAGCGTCACCCAGTCGAGATTGGCGATGCCGAGTTCGGCCGCTAGCTCCGGCGCGATCTCTGCGAAATTCTGCGGCTGCAATTCGGCGAGGACCGGCGTCGTGCGGGTCGGCAGCCCGCCCGAATGATGCTCGGTGACGCGGTAGGTGGTCAGCGCATAGGGAAAGCGCGGGTCGGCGATGTCGTGCAGCCGGTTGTCGGAGCGCGCCCAGATCTTGGCGACCGGGTTCCTCTCCTGGCGATAG
>DATEKP010000426.1:0-4182 GCA_035277405.1 Allostellaceae bacterium
GGTTCAATGCCATCGGCCCGTTCCCTTCGGGTTGATCAGAAATTGCGCAGCGGCGCGGCACGTTGCCCATCGGTTGAGCAGCAAGGCGCGCACGATCGCGGCATTGCGCCCGCCCGGGCGTCGGGCGCGCGGCGCTACTGCACCACCTCGCCGTGGATCGCGAGATCGAGGCCCTCGCGCTCGGTGTCGCCGTCAACCCGGAGGCCGATCGACAGGTCGATCAGCTTCAGCAGCACGAGGCTGACCAGCGCGTCGTAAACGACGACCGCGACGATCGCGTAGAACTGCACCAAGACCTGGTGCGGGTTGCCGTCGATCCACCCGCTATGGCCGTCGCTGACCGCGGAGACCGCGAAAACGCCGGTCAACAGCGCGCCGATCGTGCCGCCGACACCGTGGACGCCGAAGGCGTCGAGGCTGTCGTCGTAGCCGAGCCAGTTTTTGAGGCCGGTGGCGCCCCAATAACACCCGACCCCGGCGGCGACGCCGATGAAGAGGGCGCCGCGCGGATCGACAAATCCGGAGGCAGGGGTGATCGCGACGAGCCCGGCGACCGCACCCGAACAGATGCCGAGCACGCTCGGCTTTCCCTTGAGGCCCCACTCGATGAACATCCAGGTTAGGGCCGCCGTCGCGGTGGCGATCTGCGTGACCGTCATCGCCATGCCGGCGCTCGTGCCGGCCGTCACCGCCGAGCCGGCGTTGAAACCGAACCAGCCGACCCACAGCAGCGAGGCGCCGATCATGCTGAGCACCAGATTGTGCGGCGCCATCGGCTCGTGGCCGTAACCGCGCCGCCGGCCCAGCATCAAGGCGCACATCAGCCCGGCGACGCCGGAATTGATGTGGACCACGGTGCCGCCCGCGAAATCGAGCACGCCGGCGCCGTTGAGAAACCCGTCGGCGCCCCATACCCAGTGCGCGACCGGCGCATAGACGCAGATCGACCACAGCCCGATGAACCACATCAGCGCCGAGAATTTCATGCGGTCGGCGACGGCGCCGCAGATCAGCGCCGGCGTGATGATCGCAAACGTCATCTGAAAGCACATGTAGACCGATTCGGGGATCGTCTTGGCGAGGTCATTCACGCTGCCGAGCGTCATGCCATAGAGCAGGAACCGGCTCATGCCGCCGACGAAGCCACTGCCGGTGGTGAACGCCATGCTGTAGGTCAGGATCGTCCACAGCACCGTCACCAGACAGGTCACGGCGAAGCTCTGCATGACCGTGGCGAGCACGTTCTTCTTGCGCACCATGCCGCCGTAGAAGCAGGCCAGCCCCGGGATCGTCATCATCAGGACGAGCGCCACCGAGGTCAGCATCCAGGCGGTGTCGCCGCTGTCGAATTTGGGTGCCGCCGCGGCGGCGGCCGTCGGCGCCGGCGCCGGCGGCGTCAGAGCCAGCACGATCAGCAGGGCCAGCACGAGGCCGCAGAGCAGCGCGACAGCGGCGTGCCGGCCATGGCGATAAAACAATCTCATCTCGACATTTCCCCGATCAGCGGACATGCGCGACGGCCCGCCGCGGTGCGCGGCCGAACCCGGTACTGCTGAACCAAGAATCGTGCCAACCGGCGAAACGGGGCAGAGCCAAGGGCGCAGGCAGGGGCGAAACAATCGCGCCCGGCCGGCCCCAGGCCTATGATGGGGGGTTCAGTTGGAAAGGCGCGTAGGATGCATCCGGACCAGTTTGCGGCGTTTGTCGACTTTGTGACCCGGCTCGGCTGGCCGACCACGGCATTGCTGCTGCTGTCAGCAGCCAGCCTCGCGATCGCCGTCCTCGTGCTGGTGCGCATCCCGGCGCAACGCCGCCCGCGCCACGTCGCGCACTGGCTGTTCCGGCTCGTGATCGGGGCGGCGTGGTGGCAGCTAAGTCTCGCCAACGCGCCGACGCATCACGCGCGCGAGCCGTTCGCCGATACCGCCGTCGCGCAGTGGCTGACGTCGATGAGCCAGCACGCGGCGATCCCGGGGCAGGCCGATTTCGTCAACCGCTTTCTGCTCCCGCATTTTTCGCTCGTCGCACCGGTCGTTTACGGCCTTGAAGTGCTGTGCGGCGTGTCGCTGATGCTGGGGGTCGGGGTCCGCCTGTTCGGGCTGATCGGCGCTCTGCAGATGCTGTGCCTGTGGCTCGGGCTCTACGGGGTGCCGGGCGAGGCCGCGTGGGGCTATCTGTTGCTGCTGGTGCTGCAATTGATCTTTGCCGTCGATGTTTACGGCCGCAGCCTGGGCATCGACGCGCTGCTCAATGCCGAGCCCGCGCCCGCGCCGGCGGCCGCCGAGTGGCGGCCACGCTCCGGGTGAAGTGCGGGCGTTATCGCATCCCGAGCCGGGCACTGGCGATCCGCGCGCCCTCGGCCATCGCCGCCAGCTTCGCCCAGACGACGTCCTCGGTGACCCGCCCCATACCGGCCGAGGTGTCGAAGCCGCAATCGGTGCCGGCCATCACCCGGTGCGGGTCGCCGACCGCGCGGGCGACGTTTTCGAGCCGGTCGGCGACGACCTCGGGGTGCTCGACAAAGGCCGTCAGATCGTCGATCACGCCTGCGACGATGATCTGGTCCGCCGCCAGCGGGAATTTCCGCAGTTCGCGCCACTCGTGCTGGTGGCGCGGGTTGGCGAACGGCAATACAAAGCCGCCGACTTTGGCCTGCTGCAATATCGGCAGGATGTCGGAGAGCGGCACGTCGCGGTCGTGCGGCGCCTCGTAATTGCCCCAGCACACATGCAGCCGCACCCGCTCGCGCGGCACGTTCTCGATCGCGCCATTGATCGTCGCGACAACCCGCTCGACAAAGCCGAGGAACTCGGCGAGCGGCCGGTTCTGATACGAGAGATGGCGTTCGAGCGCCAGGTCGGGACAGTCGAGCTGCAGCAGGAAGCCGTTCGCGACAATGGCCTCGTATTCGATCCTCAGCGCGGCGGCGAGCGCCGCGAGATAGGCCTCCTCGCTGTCGTAATATTCGTTCTTCATCGCGGCGGCGATGATGCCGGGCGAGGGCGCGGTCATGAACGGCTCGACAAAGGCGCCCGGCCGCTCGTTGAGCGCGGCGCGGAAATCGGCGCATTCGGCTTTGAGTTCGCGGTCGTCGATATAGCGCACCTCGCCGATCGCCTTGGGCGGCTCGTAATTGCCGACCGCCTCGCGCGCCGAGAGCAGCCGCGCCATCTGCTCCTTCAGCAGCGGGTAGCGCTCGACATCGCCGCGCGGCCAGCGTTTCCAACTGCCGCCGAAGCCGCTCATGCGGTGGCGGACATAGAGGAAAAACGCCTCGCGCTGCTGCTCGCCGTTATTGGCGATGTCGATGCCGGCCTCCTTCTGCTTGTCGAGGATGCGGCGCAGCGCCGCCTTGCCAAGCCGGTCAAGCTCGCCGGCATCGACCGCGCCGCCACGCGCCCGCTCGACGTAAAGCCGCACCAGTTCGGGCGGGCGCGGCAGGCTGCCGGTATGGGTGGTCAGGATGCGATCGGTGCTCCACTGCATGGCCTCGGCCTCCATTACCGCGTAGGTTTGCGGGCGAGGAAATCCTTGAAGCCGTCGCGCGGATGGCCGGCGGCGAGCCAGGTGGCGCGGGCCTCGTCTTCGAGGTCGTAGCGGCCCTGCCAGTCCAGCCCCATGCCTTCGTGCAACAGCCGCTTGATGCCCTGCACCATGCGCGCGTCGTTCTTGGCGATCATCTGGCCGAGCTCGACCGCGGTCTCGACCAGCTTCGCCGCCGGCACGACCTGGTTCAAGAGGCTGATGCGCAGCGCCTCCTCGGCGGCGACGACGCGGCCCGTATAAAGCAGCTCTTTCGCCTTCGGGATGCCGACCAAGGCCGGCAGGGACCAGGTCGAGTTGACCCGGCCATAGCTCGCCGCCAGAAATCGGAACTGCGTCCGCTCGCAGCCGACGCGCAAATCGAGCGAGGACGCCAGCAGCGCCGCGCCGCCATAGGCGAGGCCGTTGATCGCGCCGATCAGCGGCTTCGTGTAGCTCGCGATATGCCAGCCGATCGCGCCCCGCGTCGCGCTACGCCGCGCCAGCTCCTCTGACGTGAGGTCGGCCATCTCGTGGATGTCGGCGCCGGCCGAGAAGGCGCGCTCGCCGGCGCCGGTCAACACCACCGCCTTGATTGCGTCGTCGGCCTCGTAGCCGGACAGCGCGTCGTCCAGTTCCTCCATCGACGGAAAGCTCAGC
>DATEKP010000427.1:0-2785 GCA_035277405.1 Allostellaceae bacterium
GAACGACCCGGCTGCTGTCGCCGACGCCGAACCGTCCCATCGCCGCCGCGAATGCCTCGGGGCTCGGCAGCATGAAGCGCAATTTGCCGTAGCGGCCGGTATTGTCCGACAAATCGGTTTGCAGATCGACGAACTGCGCGCCGGGGATGTGGCCTTGCTCGAAATCCTCGCGGCCCGGCTTGACCGTGTAGGTGGTTTTCGGATCGGGTATCAGATGCGTCGTGCTGTCGAGGATCACGAGATCGGGGTCGTCGAGATGCGCCGCCAGCCACTCGCTCTCGACAAGAAATTCGGGATGGGCGAAGCCTTGTTGCGTCGCGTTCATGACTGCCTCCGGCATCGATGCCGGATCGTGCCCCGGGCGCTGCGGCGGTGGCAAGCGCGCTCTGACGTGGGCCAGCGGGCATGACGTTGCGGCTGGCGGCCACGGAATACGGCGCCGGGCCGGCGCTGGCGATCCTGCACGGGCTGTTCGGCGCGGGCCGCAACTGGGCCACGATCGCGCAGCGTCTCGCGGCGCATCGCCGCGTCGTCGCGCTCGACCTGCGCAATCACGGCGCCTCGCCATGGGCCGAGGCGATGGATTACGCGGAGATGGCCGACGATGTCCGCGCGACGATGCAGGCGCTCGGCCACCGGCGCTATGCGCTGCTCGGCCACAGCATGGGCGGCAAGGCGGCAATGGTGCTGGCGCTCGCGCACCGCGAGGAGGTCGAGCGGCTGGTCGTCGTCGATATCGCGCCGGCCGCCTACCCGCCGCACCACCTCGCCTATGTGCAGGCGATGCGCGGCCTCGATCTCGCCGGCGTTACCCGCCGCGCCGAGGCCGAAGCGCAGCTCGCCGCCGCCGTTCCCAATCCGGCCAAGCGCGCGTTTCTGGTGCAGAACCTCGTGTTCGACGAGGGCCGGGCGCGCTGGCGCCTCAACCTCGATGCGATCGAGCGCGCCATGCCGACCCTGATCGGCGGCTTCGCGATCAGCGCCGCCTTTTCGGGTGCGCGGCCGCGCGGCCTTCTCGGCATTATCGAGGCGATCGTCCATTCCTGGTTCGGCGCCGCCATCGCCCTCGCGATCGCGTTCGGCCTCGCCTGTTTCGCCGGCTGGCTGGCGGTCACCGGGTTCCGCCGCTCCAACCGCTCCGCGATCGGCAAGCGCTGGCTGCTCGGCGTCGGGATGCTCGGCGACGCCGTGCTCTATGCCGGGTTTGTCATCGTCGTGCTCGGGATCGCCTGGCGGGGCGGCGGCGGCAACGAAACCGCGCTGCACGGGTGGGTCGCATGGCTGTTCGCCAATACCGGCGGGCGGGCGCTGGTCGGGCTTGTCGGCGCCGGCGTGCTCGGCGGCGGCATCGGCGTGCTGATCTGGGGCTGGACGCGCGATGTCGAGCAGCCGCTCGCGCTGTCGCCGCGCGGCAAGCGGCTGACGACGCCGATCAGCCGTTTCGGGGTGACCGGCCGCGGCGCGGCGCTGGTGCTGATCGGGCTGTATCTGCTGTGGGCCGCATTCGCCGCCGACCCGTCGAAGGCGCACGGCCTCGGCGGCGCCTTGCAGCAATTGCACGCGACGGCCCTTGGCTGGATCGTCCTGCTGCTGTTCGCCGCTTCCTTTATCGCCTCGGCCTTCTTCGACCTGCTCGAAGCGTTCTACCGTCGCGTCGACTGAGAAATCGCCCGGGCCAGTGCACTCGTCATTCCCGCGCAAGCGGGAATCCAGGGCGAGCGACGAGCAACTGTTCCTGGACCCCCGCTTGCGCGGGGGTGACGAAAACGTAACTGCGTGCGAGGCGATACAGCTTCAGCGCCTATGCGACCTCGAAGAGGCCGGCCGCACCCATGCCGCCGCCGATGCACATCGTGCAGACGACGAGCTTTGCGCCGCGCCGTTTCCCTTCGATCAGCGCGTGGCCGACCATGCGCGCCCCCGACATGCCATAGGGGTGGCCGATCGAGATCGCGCCGCCGTTGACGTTGAGCTTGTCGTGCGGGATGCCGAGGCGGTCGCGGCAATAGACGACCTGGCAGGCGAAGGCTTCGTTCAGTTCCCACAGATCGATGTCGTCGATTTGAAGGCCGTGCTGCTTCAACAGCTTCGGCACCGCGAAGACCGGGCCGATCCCCATCTCGTCCGGGGCGCAGCCGGCGACCGCGATGCCGCGGTAGATGCCGAGCGGCGAGAGGCCGCGGCGTGCGGCCTCGCCCTCTTCCATCAGCACGGCGGCCGATGCGCCGTCCGACAATTGCGAGGCATTGCCGGCGGTGATGAAGCGGCCTTCCTTGACGCGCTGCCCGTCCTTGAACACCGGCTTCAGCCCGGCAAGACCTTCGAGCGAGGTGTCGGGCCGGTTGCCCTCGTCCTTCTCCAAGATCACCGCCTTTTGCGATGTCTCGCCGGTGTTGCGGTCCGTCACCGACATCACCGACGGCAATGGCACGATCTCGTCGTCGAAGCGGCCGGCCTGCTGCGCCGCCGCCGTCCTCTGCTGCGAGCGCAGCGCATATTCGTCCTGCGCCTCGCGCGAGACGCCGTAGCGCTTGGCGACGATCTCGGCGGTTTCGATCATCGTCATGTAGAGCGCCGGGACGCGGGCCATCAATTCGGGGTCGTCGCCCTTCGTGCGCACCATCTTGTCGCCCTGGACGAACGACACCGACTCGACGCCGCCGCCCAATGCGATCTGCATGCCGTCGTCGATGATCTCCTTGGCCGCCGTGGCGATCGCCATCATGCCCGACGAGCATTGCCGGTCGATCGACATCGCCGGCACGCTGTCGGGCAGTCCGGCCCT
>DATEKP010000428.1:0-8918 GCA_035277405.1 Allostellaceae bacterium
CGACGACAACGCCGCCGCGGCGCTCGCCGCGAGCCTCGCGCTGCCTGAGATCGTCGCGCGGCTTTTGGCGCAGCGCGGTGTCGGCCCGGCCGAGGCGCCCCTCTTCCTGGCGCCGCGGCTACGCGACCAGCTGCCCGACCCGGCGCATCTGCGGGACATGGCGCCGGCGATCGAGCGCCTCGTGCGGGCGATCCGCGAGCATGAGAAGATCGTCGTGTTCGGCGATTACGATGTCGATGGCGCTACCTCGGCAGCGCTGCTGCTGCGCTTTTTCGCGGCGGTCGGCGGCCGTGCCGAGGTTTACGTCCCGGACCGCCTGCGCGAAGGCTACGGCCCGAACGCGGCGGCGCTGCTGCGCCTTAAGGCCGAGGGCGCCGGCCTCGTCGTCACCGTCGATTGCGGCGCCGTCGCGCACGAGCCATTGGCGGCGGCGGCGGAGGCCGGGCTCGACGTCATCGTCGTCGATCATCACATGACCGAGCCGCATCTGCCGCGCGCGCTGGCGCAGATCAACCCGAACCGGCTCGACGAGAGGAGCCCGCACGGCATCCTCGCCGCGGTCGGCGTCGCGTTTCTGCTGGCCGTCGCGCTGAACCGGGCATTGCGCGAGGCCGGCTGGTACGCAGACCGCGCCGAACCCGACCTCTTGCAATGGCTCGATCTGGTGGCGCTCGGCACGGTGTGCGACGTCGTGCCGCTCGCCGGCGTCAACCGCGCCCTGGTCGCGCAAGGCATTCGGGTTGCGCGTTGCCTGGAAAACCCCGGCATCCGGGCGTTGGCCGCGATCGCCGCGGTCAGGGAGCGGCTCGACGCCTATCACCTCGGCTTCGTGCTCGGACCCCGCGTCAATGCCGGGGGCCGGGTCGGTGAGGCCGATCTCGGCGTGCGGCTGCTTGCGACCGACGATCCGGCGCAGGCCGCGGTGCTGGCGGCCCGGCTCGACGGCTACAACCGCGAGCGGCGCGACATCGAAGCCCGCACATTGGCCGAGGCGATCGCGCTGGTCGAGGCGGCGCCGCAATCGCAGGCGCTGGTCTTCGCCGCGGCGGAAGGCTGGCATCCCGGGGTCATCGGCATCGTCGCGGCTCGGCTCAAGGAGCGCTACGAGCGGCCGGCCTGCGCCGTCGCGCTGGCGGACGGGGTCGGCAAGGGGTCGGGCCGCTCGGTGCCGGGGATGGCGCTCGGCCCGGCGGTGATTGCGGCGCGCCAGGCCGGGCTGTTGGTCAATGGCGGCGGCCATGCGATGGCGGCCGGGTTCACGGTCGCTGCCGAGCGGATCGACGGGCTGCGCGAATTTCTCGCCGAGCGCCTCGGCGACGGGCACAGCGGCGAACCACCGGTGCCCGAGCTGGCGATCGACGCCGCATTATCGGCGGCGGCCGCGACCGGCGGGCTGATCGAACATGTCGAGCGGCTGGCGCCGTTCGGCGCCGGCAATCCCGAGCCGCGCTTCGCGTTTCCCGCGATCCAGGCGGTGCATGTCGAGCCGCTCAACGGAGGCCATCTGCGCGTGGCGCTGGCCGACCCGCTCGGCGAGGGACGACTTGCCGCGATCGCCTTTCGCGCCGGCGACGCGCCGCTCGGTGCCTTTCTCGCTGCCGCGCGCGGCCGCGCCATCCATGTGGCCGGCCATCTGCGGCGCGACCATTATCGGGGCGGTGACGCCGTGCAGCTCGTCATCGACGATGCCGCGCCGCTCGAAGACTGATCAGAGGAAGCGGCGGATGCGCTCGGCGATGGCGGCGATTTGCGCCATGTCGCCCGGTTTCGGCGTCCAGTTGACGAGGAGCCGGTCGCCCGACCAGCGCGGCAGCACGTGGATGTGGAAATGCGGCACCGATTGCGCCGCCCCCGACCCGTTCGATTGGACGAGGTTGAGGCCGTCGGGGGCTACCGCCTGGTTCACCGCCTGCGCCACAAGCCGGGCGGTGCGCGCGACCGCTGCGATCGCCTCGGGTGCGATGTCGAATACGGTCGGGTAATGCTCCTTGGCGATCACCAGCGCATGGCCGTCATGCACCGGGTTGATGTCCATGAAGGCGAGCGTCGCCGCGTCCTCGCACAGTTTGAAGCACGGCACCGCGCCGGCGACGATCTTGCAGAAGATGCAATCGGGTGCAGCCGCCATCATGCGCTCCCATATCGCCTTGCCCATTATAGCCGTGCGGGCGCGGTCGGTAACAGTCGA
The DNA here is from genome assembly GCA_035277405.1 of Allostellaceae bacterium. Taxonomy (GTDB): domain Bacteria; phylum Pseudomonadota; class Alphaproteobacteria; order ATCC43930; family CGMCC-115725; genus DATARH01. The sequence goes on from DATEKP010000428.1 coordinate 2,189, forward strand.
GCGGCGACGCCCCGGCCCGCCCAGGAAATCCGCGGCAAAGCCCGTGCCGCGGTGCGCGCGGCCAATGGCCGCATAAACTCACCCGGAGGCGTGTTTGACAGCGGCGGCGCCGCCGGTTTATCCAATCTTAAGGATGGATTGCTTTGCTGGCCGTCGCACGACCCTCCGCCCGACCCCGTTCGTTGCCTCACCAGGAACAGGCCGCGCCCATGGCTGAAACACCCGCGATCAGCGACCGCAACTTAGAGGCGACGACGAACATTTCGTTGAAGCGAGAGCCGGCCTGTTTCGCCTTTCTGTCGGCGCGCTCGGTGTCGCCGCCGATGCCGATCGATTCGATCAATCTCGATCTTGCCTCGGCCGATTACTTTCGCGGCCGCGCCTCGCTGTGGACGACGCTGGAGATGCGCTCGGGGGTCAACAACGACCGGCCGACCGCAATCCTCGGCTTTGACGAGACGTTTCTGCGCCCGTTCGCCCGCGCCCTGGTCGAGGCGTCGACGACGCGCGCCGCCTACCGCATGACGATCCTCGGCGACACCGGCGACAGCGACCGCTGCCGCGTCGTCGAATACGTGACCGGGCCGGGCAAGCCGCTCAAAGAGCTGGTGCTGCAGCCGTTCGACAATGTCGTGCTGGTCACCGCGGTGACGCCGAAGGACGGCGAGGAGACGCTGTTCCAGCTGCCGCGAACCGACAGCTTCCTGCGCGCCTTCGCCAAGATGTCGTATGCCGCCGACCAGGCGCTGCATGAGCTGCTCGACGAGATGGGCCGGCTCGCCCGCCGCCACGCCGACAACCCGGCGGCGGGCCGCGGATAACCCGCCACGCCGCGACCGCCGGCACCCGGCCGGCGACCGCGACGTGCGTTTCCTTAACTCAGACTGTCGGTCCGGTTTACGCCCTGCGCTGGCGCCGCCGGAATAGCCCGAGCGCGGCCAACGCCGTTCCGAACAGCGCCAGCGAAGCGGGCTCCGGCACCGGGGTTGTCACCGTCGTTGACGAGAACGTGAAGGTGCCTTCCGAGGTTGCTCCCGAAGTGCCCTGGGTGGTCAGTGTAAAGGATCCCGGTGTCGCGTCGAATCCGGTCAGCGTCGCCGTACCGCTGCCGCTGATCGTCAGCGTATCGAACGGCGACCCGGCCACAAAGTCGAACGTGACGCCGCTCAAGGTTAGAGTTGTCGTGTTCGCGTTATTGGTCGCCGAATACACCTGAAAATTCGTGGACGCCGACGTAAAGCTGGTCAGCGAGACGCAGCCCATGCAGGTGCCTAGCTCAGCGAACGAGCCGCTATCGGCGCCGATGTTGCCGTTGGCGGTGAATGTTATGGAATTCGACGTAAAGCTGTCGGTGCCGTTCAGCGATAGTGTCCCGGTGATCGGCGCAGCCTGGGCCTGCGCCGTGAGCAGCAGCACACCGGCCGTTGCTGCTGCCGCCATCAATCTGGTCATTGAGGAAACCTTTCTGCAATCAGCTTGCGAGGCCTGATGTGCAGGTTCCGTGCCAGTGACCTATCGGTCTGATTAATATGGAAAATTTTCGATTTGCGACGCGCGTTCTGTCAAATCCTCCGACGGCGCGGGCGAGATGCCCCCTTCTGCCTGAGGCCCGCTTACTGGCGCGCCCGCGAATAGGGGTAGGCGAGATCGCCGGTTTTGTATTTGGCTGGGGCGAGGATCGACACGGTCTCGGCCTGGCGGAACTGCTCCAGATCGTGGCCCTTGATGCCGTGGTACTGCACCCAGATCGGCCGCGCCTCGGTCCATTCGCCGTCCGGGCCGAACGCGAGATCGCCGACGATCGTGTTGAACGGATGGGCGTGCATGTATTCAGCCAGCTTGCCGCCGTCGAGCGTCTTGGTCGCCGCGACCGCCTGCGCCAGGACCTGCAATTCGGCATAGGCGAAGGGCGGCAGAAAATAGCCGAGCGGATCGACCCCCTCGCCCGGTGCGCGCTCTTGGTATTGTTTGAGAAAATCGGCGATGCCGGGAAACTTCATCGTCGTGACAGGCTCCCACAGGTCGATGTTGACGATGCCGTTCGACGCCTCGCCAAGCTGCATCTTGATCGCCGCCGCCGCCAGCCCGGCAAGCCCGCCGCCAAGCATCTTGGCGTTGAGCCCGAGCTCCTCGATCGATCGCAACATGCCGACGGTGTCCGAGGGGTAGGACGAGATGTAGACCAGATCCGGGTGGGCCGACTGGACCGCCCGCACGATCGGCGAGAAATCGACCGTGCTCGGAGGATAGGCGCGGTCGTAGACGATTTGGATGCCGGTGCGCTTGGCGTGCCCGCGCGCGCTCTCGGCCGCCTTGTGCTGGAACTCGGCGTCGGTGGCGACGATCGCGACGGTTTTCGGCTTCGGGTTCTGCGCCGCCGCAAGGTCGAAAAACCCCTCGGCGAACGCTTTGACCGGCTCGGGGCCGAACGGCAGCATCGAGAAATATTTGGGGTAATGGAACTTGTCGTTGGCGGCGAGCGCAAACAGTCCGAAAAACAGCCGATTGTGCGAGATCGCGACCGGCATCGCCGGCACCGTCAGATTGGTGCCGTAGCTGGAGATCAGCAGATCGACCTTGTCGATGTCGATCAGCTTCGTATAGATGCCCGGCACGTTCGCCGGATTGCTCTGGTCGTCGTAATAGACGAGCTTGACCGGTCGGCCGAGCAGCCCGCCTTTCTTGTTGATGTCCTCCTCCCAGATTTTGAAGGCGAGGAGGCCGGTCTTGCCGACCACGGCAAACGGCCCGGTCAATTCCATGCTGAAGCCGATCTTGATCGGCTCCTTCTGCTGCGCTGACGCGCCGGTGCAGGACAACAGCAGCGTTGCGGCCGCCGCGACGAAGCGGTTGATCGGCATCATTTGGCGCACTCCCCTTTGCGGCCGGCGATCTTGCGCCGATCGGCCGGAATGGCAACAGTAGCCGCACGCCTCGCCGCCGAAAACGCCAGGAGCCGGGCCGATGCCGAATTTCGCCGCCAATCTCAGCATGATGTTTCAGGAGCTGGAGTTTCTCGACCGCTTCGACGCGGCGGCGCGGGCCGGCTTCAGGGGGGTCGAGTTCCTGTTCCCGTACGACCACCCGGCCGAGGCCATCGTCGAGCGGCTGGAGCGCAACCGCCTCGCTCTGACGCTGTTCAACACCGTTCCGGGCGACTGGGCCGGCGGTGAGCGCGGGCTGGCGGCGCTGCCGGGGCGCGAACAGGAATTCCGCGACGGCGTGGACCAGGCGATCGTCTACGCGCGGGCGACCAAATGCCCGCTGATTCATACGATGGCCGGGCTGTGGCCGGAAGACCGCGACAGAGCCGAGGGCGAGCGCGTCTATATCGACAACCTACGCTGGGCGGCGGACCGCGCCGCCGCTGCCGGCCTCACCTGCGTCATCGAGCCGATCAACACGCGCGACATCCCCTGCTATTTTCTCAACTACACCGGCCATGCAATCGGCATCATAGACCGGGTCGGCCGCGCCAACCTGAAATTGCAGCTCGACCTCTACCATGTGCAGATCATGGAGGGCGACCTCGCAACCCGCATCCGCGCGCTCGCCGGCCGTTACCCGCATGTGCAGATCGCCGGCAATCCCGGCCGCCACGAGCCGGATGTCGGCGAAATCCATTATCCGTACCTGTTCGACCTGCTCGACGAGGTCGGCTACCGGGGCTGGATCGGCTGCGAATACCGGCCGAAGGGCGAGACGCTCGCCGGCCTCGGCTGGGCGCGGCGCTACGGCATCGGGTGATTGCGCCGCCAGCGTGGGCGCTCCTGTCACCTCGACCGCAACAAGCGCGCATCTACTCCCTCCCCCTTGATGGGGGAGGGCCGGGGTGGGGGTGAATTTCGCCGCCCAATACCCGAAAGGATTGCCACCCGCACGATCACCCCCTCCCAACCCTCCCCCATCGAGGGGGAGGGATCTTAAAGGCGATCACCCTGCCGATGACCCCACTCTGTCATTGCGGGGAGCGGAGCGACGAAGCAATCTCGCCGGGAAAGGCGCAGGAGGGTAGCATGGAACTGGGGCTGCGCGGGCGCAAGGCGCTGGTGACCGGCGCGTCGAAGGGGATCGGGCGGGCCTGCGCCGAGGCCCTGGCCGAAGAGGGGTGCGACGTCGTGCTGGTGGCGCGCACCGAGGCCGATCTCGCCCGCGCCCGTGGCGAGATCGCGGCCAAGCACAACGTTGCCGTGCGCCATCACGCGCTCGACCTGAGCGACGGCCGCAACGTTGACCGGCTCGCCGCCGAATGCCCGGAGATCGACATCCTCGTCAACAACGCCGGCGCGATCCCCGGCGGCGACATCGCCGAAATCGACGAGGCGCGCTGGCGCCAGGCCTGGGACCTCAAGGTGTTCGGCTACATCAACATGACGCGCCGCTTCTACGCGCTGATGGCGGCAAAGAAGCACGGGGTCATCGTCAACATCCTCGGCGCGGCCGGCGAAAACCCCGACTTCAACTATATCGCCGGCTCGTCCGGCAATGCCTCGTTGATGGCGTTCACCCGCGCGATGGGCGGCACCGCGCCACGCGACGGGCTGAGGGTCGTCGGCATCAACCCTGGCCCGGTCATGACCGAGCGGCTCGTCACGTTGACCCGCCACCGCGCGCAGACCCATCTTGGCGACCCCGAGCGCTGGCCGGAACTGATGAAGGGCTACGCCTTCGGCCGCGCCGCCAAGCCCGAGGAAATCGGCTGGATGACCGCCTTCCTCGCCTCCGACCGCTCGGGCTACACCACCGGCACGATCGTCACGATCGACGGCGGCGGCGGCAGCCGGCGCAGCGCGCTGTAACGCCCGATCCCGGGCCGCCGGGCGGCATCTATTCGCCGCGCCAGGCCTTCATCCCGCCCTTCAGCACCGCGACGTCGCGCACCCCGGCGGCGGCCAATTCGGCGGCGGCCTGCGAGGAGCGTTTGTCGGTCAGGCACACCAGCACGATCGGCAGTCCGGCGTTGGCCAGCGTCGGGCCGCGCCCGGCGATCGACGCCAGCGGCACGTTGAGCGCGCCCGGGATGTGTCCGAGCGGGCCGTCGAACTCGTCAGGGCCGCGCACGTCGATGATCAGGTTCATGTCGCCGCGCCGCAGCCGGCGGCGCAATTCGTTCGCCTCGACCCACGCGGGGCCATCGGCGCCGCGCCGGAACAGCCGCAAAACCCGCTTGAACATCAGCCTCGCTCTTTCTTGGCGGCCCAGGCCCTCAATCGTCATTCCCGCGCAACGCGGGAAGCCAGGGGCGAGCGACGGCCAGTTGCCCCCTGGACCCCCGCTTTCGCGGGGGTGACGTGATGGGATCGCGCCGCCTCACGCCGGGCGGCGGCCCTTGCGCGCGGCGAAGCGCGCTTCGATCGCGTCCCAGATCATTGCGGCGATATTGATGCCGTCGAGCCGCGCGATTTCCTGGATGCCGGTCGGCGAGGTGACGTTGATCTCGGTCATCCACTTGCCGATCACGTCGATGCCGACAAAAACAAGGCCCTGCGCCCGCAACGCCGGACCGATCGCGGCGCAGATCTCGCGGTCGCGCGGGGTCAGCTCGGTCCGTTCGGCGCGGCCGCCGACATGCAGGTTGGCGCGCGCCTCGCCGGCCGGCGGCACCCGCATGACGGCGCCCTTCGCCTCGCCTTCGACGAGGATCACGCGTTTGTCGCCCTGCCGCACCTCCGGCAGGTAGCGCTGCACCATGACCGGCTCGCGATAGGCCGAGGCGTACATTTCCAGCAGCGAATTCAGGTTGTCGTCGCCCGGCCGCAGATGAAAGACCCCGGCGCCGCCGTTGCCGAACAGCGGCTTCAGCACAATATCGCCGTGCTCGCGCCAGAATGCGTTGATTTCGTCGCGGTCGAGCGTCAGGAGCGTCGGCGGCATCAGCTCCTTGAAGCGCAGCACAAACAGCTTTTCCGGCGCATTGCGCACCGCGGCGGGATCGTTGACGACGAGCGGCCCGTCCTCGGGCAGCAGCTCCAACAGATGCGTCGCGGTGATGTAGGCCATGTCGAACGGCGGGTCCTGCCGCATCAGCACGACATCGAACCCGGCGAGGTCGAGTTCCTCGAAACCGCCGAAGTGGTGGTGATTGCCGTGCCGGCGGACCACTTCGAGCGGCCGGCCGCGGGCGTAGAGGCAGCCGTCGCGCAACGTCAGCGCCTGCGGCAGGTAATGGTAGAGCGCGTGGCCGCGGGTCTGCGCCTCCAGCGCCAGCGCGAAGGTCGAATCCGCGTCGATATTGATCGTGTCGATCGGATCCATCTGGATCGCGACGGCCAGGCCCATTTGTCCTCCGAGCTAACCCGGACCATCATATCAAAAGAGCCGTCATTGCGAGGAGCGCAGCGACGAAGCAATCTCGCCGAACCGAGCGAGCCGGGGACGAGTTTCCTTCGCTGCGCTCGCAGTGACCGAGCACCAAGGATTAAGGCCGGATTGCTATCGTGCTGCCCGGCCCCAACGCGGGCAGCAGCGCCAGCAGCGCGTCGCGCGCGATCGCGATGCAGCCCGCGGTCGGCGCGAAATCGGGCGCCGCGACATGCAGGAAGATCGCGCTGCCGCGGCCCGGCAGCGGCGGGTCGGTGTTGTAGCCGATCACAACGATCAGGTCGTAGAGGCCGTCGTCGCGCCACAGAGTTTCGTGATGCGCCGGATAGGGCAGCGTGACGAGCCGGTTATATTGCCGGTCGGCCGGATCGTCGACCCACCCGTCATCGGCGCGCAGGGCCCGGATCGG
>DATEKP010000429.1:0-2998 GCA_035277405.1 Allostellaceae bacterium
CAGCCTGCTGGCGAGCTATGGCGACCTTTTCGGCCGGGCGCTAAGCCTCAAGGAGATGCCGCCTTGTCTGCCGCAGGCGGTGATCGCCACCGAGGACCGCCGCTTCTACAGCCATTTCGGCGTCGATGTTCTCGGGCTGGCGCGCGCCGCGCCGCCGCGTTCGGGGCCGAGGGCGGCTCCCGAAGAGCCTGATCGGGCTCGCTGTGCTTTTCCTGTTGTGGGTCCTGATCATCGGCGGCGGGACGCTCGGCTATTTCGCCTTGACGCTGCCCGACACCAGCCGGCTGACCACCAGCGACCGCCGGCCGCACGTCGCGATCCTGGCCGCTGACGGCAGCCCGCTCGCCAGCCTCGGCGACCTGTTCGGGCGGCCGCTCACCCTGCGCGAAATGTCGCCCTATCTGCCGCAGGCCGTGATCGCCACCGAGGACCGCCGCTTCTACAGCCATTTCGGCGTCGATCCGCTCGGCGTCGTGCGCGCCGCGATCGCCGATCTGCGCGCCGGCCATGTCGTCGAGGGCGGCAGCACGATTACCCAGCAGCTCGCCAAAATTCTGTTCCTGACGCCCAAGCGCAACTTCGCCCGCAAAATCCGCGAAACCTTGCTGGCGCTGTGGCTGGAGCGCCGTTTCACCAAGGACCAGATACTCGATATCTACCTGAACCGGGTCTATCTCGGCGCCGGCACCTACGGGGTCGATGCCGCCGCGCAGCGTTATTTTGGCAAATCAGCCGCCCGGCTCGGGCTTTATGAGAGCGCGGTCATCGCCGGCCTGTTGAAGGCGCCGACCCGGTTCAGCCCAGCGCGCGACCCGGAGGCGGCCCAGGTGCGCGCCGCGCAGGTGCTCGACAACATGGTCGAGGCCGGGTTCATCGGCGGTGCCGAGGCGGCCGCCGCGAAGCGCCAGGGCGCCGCGCTGGCGGTCGCCGGGCATCCCGGCTCGCGCTATTTCGCCGATTGGATTGCCGATCAGATCCGCGATTTCGCCGGCGGGGCAGGCGGCGATCTTACCGTGCGCACGACGCTCGACCCGCGCCTGCAGGCCGCGGCCGAAGCGGCGATCGGCGACGTCCTCGACCGTTACGGCGCGCGCGACCGGGTCGGGCAGGGGGCGCTCGTCGCGCTGGCGCCCGATGGCGCGGTGCGCGCGATGGTCGGCGGGCGCAATTACGGCGCAAGCGAGTTCAACCGCGCGACGCAGGCGCAGCGCCAGCCCGGCTCGGCATTCAAGCCGTTTGTCTACCTCGCCGGTCTCGAAGCCGGGCTGCGCCCCGAAGACCGCATGGTCGATGCGCCGATCCGCATCGGGAATTGGCGGCCGCACAATTACCTCGACCGCTATCAGGGCGAGATGAGCCTGGCCGACGCGCTGGCGCAGTCGGTCAACACGATCGCCGTGCAGGTCGCCGAGCGCGCCGGCATCGGCCGCGTCGTCGCGACCGCCAACCGGCTCGGCATCGTCTCCGAGCTGGCGAAGGACGCCAGCATCGCGCTCGGCACCGGCGAGGTGAACTTGTTGGAGCTGGTCTCGGCTTACGCACCGTTCGCCAACGGCGGCAATGGCGTGCTCGCCTACGGCATCGCCGAAATTCGCGACGGCGCCGGCCGCATCCTCTACCGCCGCAGCGGCTCCGGGCTCGGGCAGGTCGTGGCGCCGCAATATGTCGGCATGATGAATGCGATGCTGGCCGGCGTGATGGCGCACGGCACCGGCCGTGCCGCGGCATTGCCGCGCCCCGCCGCCGGCAAGACCGGCACGACGCAGGATTACCGCGACGCGTGGTTTATCGGCTACACCGCCGGTTTGGTGGCCGGCGTGTGGCTCGGCAACGACGACAATTCGCCGATGCGGCGCGTGACCGGCGGCTCATTGCCGGCAATGGCGTGGCGCGAGTTTATGCTGGCAGCGACGCGCAACCTGCCGGAGCGGCCGCTGCCGAGCGCGCCGCCGGAGGCGGAATCGCCGCTCGACCGGCTGTTCGACTGGATCGCCGGTCCCGCCGCCGCGCAGCCGCCGCCGGGCGACGTTCGCGCGCCCGGCTGGACCTCTTCGCGATGAGCAAGCCTCAAGGTGCGGCGCGGCCCTCGTACATGAAGGTCCACGGCCGCGGCCCCGGCATGTAGCCGGTCTCGACAGCGGCGAGCCGAAACCCGGCGGCGCGCAGCAACTCGTCGACTGGCCGGTCGAGATGGCAGCCGCCGGCGATGCGGCGCCAGACGGGAGTCAGCCGATGCTGCCAGCGCGCGACGCCGGGCTCGGGCGCCAGTCCGTGCTCGACGAACAGCAGCCGGCCATTCGCCCGCAGCACGCGCCGCGCTTCGCCGAGCGCCGCGAGCGGGTCGGGGATCGAGCACAGGGTCCAGGTCGTCACCAGCGTATCGAAGCTGTGCTGCCCGAATGGCAGCCGCTCAGCCGACCCGCGCACCAACAGCACCGGCATTCGCGCCGCGGCGATCCGTTGCCGCGCCAGCTGCAACAGCTCGGCCGACGGATCGATGGCGCAGACATGTTCGACCGTCGGCCCGTAAAGCGCCAGGTTCAACCCCGACCCGACGCCGATTTCGAGGACGCGCCCCTGCGCCTGCCCGATGGTCCGCCGACGGTAGCGGTCGAGATGCCGGCCGCGCATCGCCAGCTCGATCAGGCGCGGCAGGATCAGCCGGTCATAGAACCCCATCGGCGTTCCTTGCCGCGTCGCGTAACCGGATCAGGCAGGCCGCCCGGTCGGCGGCGAAATCGCCGGCCTCCCACCACGCTCGCACGGCAGCGAGCAGCCGGCCGACCCGCGGGCCGGGGGCGATGCCGAGCGCCGTCACGTCGCGTCCCCTGAGCGGGAAGCGCGGCAGCCGCCACGCCGCGGCGAGCGCCAATAATTCGCCGAGGCGCGCCTTCGTCATGCCGCCGCCGGCGGCGAACAGCAACGCGAGATCGCGGTAACGCTCGCGGCCGAGCCGGTACAGGGCAAGGCGCTGCGCCTTGGGGTCGCCGGCGGGGTC
>DATEKP010000430.1:0-9068 GCA_035277405.1 Allostellaceae bacterium
GGAGGAGGTGCCGGCGGCGGTGCGGGCGATGGCACCGCAACGGTAATCGCCGCAGCCTGCGGCGGCGGTGGTGCCGGGATCAGCGGCACCGGTGGTGGCGGGGCAGCCTGCGAGGCCGCCGCGGCGGCCTTGGCGGCCGGGCAGATCGCCCCTTGCTGGCCCGGCCAGGCGCAGGAGGCGACGACAAGAACAACACCGGTCAACAGCACAGCGCGCATGCGTACCCCCATCTTTACCCTCTCCTGCACGGCGGGAGAGGGGGGACCGCTCGCGCCAGCGAGCGGTGGGTGAGGGTGACGACTCGGTTTGCCCCTCACCCCGCCCTCTCCCCGCCAAGCGGGGAGAGGGAGAATTCTGCCGCTTATTCCCCGCCGAGAAAATCCCGCGTCCATTGCCGATAATCGGCGGCGCGGGTCACCCGCTGCATCAGCTCGGGCGAAGCGATCCCTTGCAGATCGCTGACCTTGGTGCCGTCGCGCAGCGCCTTCAGCGTGTTGTAGACCGCCTGCACCGCGGCGCTGAATGGCGCGTGGCCCTGCAGCGCGACGCGGACCCGATGCGCCGCCATCCAGTCGAGATCGGCGAGCGGCCCGGAGCCGCCGCCGGTGATCAGCGGAATGCCGATCTGCGACGACACCGCCTCGATTCCCTCGACGGTGACGCCGCCGGCCAGGAAGATCGCATCGACCCCGGCGGCTTCGTAGGCCTTGGCGCGATGGATCGCGTCGTCGATGCCGGTGATCGCCAGCGCGCTGGTGCGGCCGGCGATGACGAGCTTGCTGTCCTGCCGGGCCGACAGCGCCGCCTTCATCTTGCCGATGCCCTCCTCGACCGGGATCAGGCTCGCCTTGCCGGAAGGGCCGTAGGGGCGCGGCAATACGGTATCTTCGATCGACAGCGCGCAGACGCCGGCGGTCTCCAGCTCCTCGACGGTGCGGCGCACATTGAGCGCGTTGCCGTAGCCGTGATCGGCATCGACCAGGAGGCACAGGTTGCCGGCCCGGCAGACCCGGTTGGCCTGGGAGGCAAACTCGGTCAGCGTCATCACGACGAGGTCGGGCGCGCCCAGCACCGCCATCGAGCCGATCGAGCCCGAGAAAATCCCGACCTCGAAGCCGAGCTCCTCGGCAATCCGCGCCGAGATCGCGTCGTACACCGACCCCGTATGCACGCATCTGTTGCCCGCCATCAATGCGCGAAACCGCGTCCGTCGCTCGCCCCAATCCATGCTCTCGTCCCCTCACCTTCTACGGCCTCAGCTTACCACGGCTGTAAATCCTATTGCGAGGAGCGCCCCGCGGAATCTGTCCCGGCGGAATGAGTCATTGCGAGGAGCGCAGCGAGGAAGCAATCTCGACCGGATTGCTTCGCTTTGCTCGCGATGGCGGTTCTGGAGGAAGAAATGGCGGACAAGCGCATCGTCGTGGTCGGGGCCGGGGCGATCGGCGGGTATACCGGCGGCAACCTGGCGCATAACGGGTTCGATGTGACAATCGTCGATCCGTGGCCCGAGCATGTCGAGGCGATCCGCAAGGACGGGCTGTCGCTCGAAGGCGTCACTCCGGAAGAATCGATTGTCGCGCATCCCAAGATGCTGCACCTGACCGAAGTGCAGCATCTCGCCAAGGAGCGGCCGATCGACATCGCCTTCATCTCGGTGAAGTCGTACGACACCGAATGGGCGACGGCGATGATCCGCCAGTATCTGGCGCCGACCGGCTACGTTGTGTCATTGCAGAACTGCATCAACGAAGAGCGCATCGCCGGCCTCGTCGGCTGGGGCCGCACGGTCGGCGCGATCGCCGCGATCCTGTCGGCCGAGCTCTACGCCCCCGGCCATATCCGCCGCACCGGCGGCAAGAATCCGCCGGGCCACGAGGTCTACCGGGTCGGCGAGGTGCACGGCCATATCACGGCGCGGATCGAGGAACTGGGCGCGATGATCCGCACGATCGACACCTGCAAGGTGACGGACAATCTATGGGGCGAGCGCTGGTCGAAGCTCTGCGTCAACGGCATGCATAACGGCGTTTCGGCGGCGAGCGGGCTTTCCGGCAACGCGATGCGCCAGGACGACAGAATACGCCGGGTCATCGTCAAGCTCGGCGGCGAGGCGGTCAGGATCGGCCAGGCGCTCGGCTACAAGCTCGAAGACATCGCCGGCCAGGACGCCGACACCTTGGCGCGCGCCTCGGAAGGCGACCGCGCCGCGCTCGACGAGGTCGAGTCGCTGATGCTGGCCTTGCGCAACTCGCAGCAGAGGAGCGAGGCGCAGCGCCCGTCGATGGGCCAGGACATGCAAAAGGGGCGGCGCACCGAAATCGACTTCATCAACGGCGTCATCGTCGAGAAAGGGCGCGAGATCGGCCGCGCCGCGCCGACCCACGAAAAGCTGATCGCCGCCGTCAAGCGCGTCGAACTCGGCCAGGCCGCACCCTCGCCCGAGCATATCTACGCGATCGCGTAGCCCACCGGCCGGCGGCCGGGTCGCGGCACACATGCTGACGCAAATCTATGAGGTCGCGACCCCCGACGAGGCGCACACGATCTCGGCCATCGGGGTCGATCATCTCGGCGTCCTGGTCGGCAACGGCGAATTCCCGCGCGAGCAGCCGCTCGCGGCAGCGGCGCGGATCGCGGCGGCGATAGAGCGGCCGTCGAGGCTGTCCGCGCTGTTCCTGACCGCCAACCTCGATCTGATCGAGGCGTGGGCGCGGCAACTTCGCCCCGACATCGTGCATCTGGGAGCGGCGTCGGAGCTGCTGTCGCCGCGACAAGCACGGGCGTTGAAGCAGGCCCTGCCCGGCATGTCGATCATGCGCAGCGTGCCGGTGACCGGTCCGGAGAGCGTCGAGATCGCCCGCAGCTACGACGGGATCGCCGATTTTCTGCTGCTCGACAGCCATCGCGCCGCCGACCGGCAGATCGGCGCGCTCGGCGTCACGCACGACTGGACGATCAGCCGGCGCATCGTCGAAGCGGTGCGGGCACAGGTGATTCTCGCCGGAGGCTTGGGGACCGACAATGTCGCCGCGGCGATCCGGGCGGTTCGCCCGGCCGGCGTGGATTCAAAAACGAAGACCGACCGGGACGGTTCGCACGAGAAGGACCTTCAGCGGGTTCGCGCCTTCCATGAGGCGGCGCGCGGGGCGCCCGTCAAACGCGATCTCGGCCGTTAATGGTTCGGATCGTAGGGTTTGGGCCCCTGCCCCTGGCCGGGCGTTCCACCCTCGCCGCCGCCCTTCGAACCGCGGTTGAAGCGGCCGATATTGCCGAGCACCTGTTCGAGGAATGTCAGCTCGCGCCCCGGCGCCGGCGTCGCACCCGGTGCCGGTTCTATATCGCGCCCGTCCTTCAGCCCTTTGTGATCGACGCTCTTGACGACGCCCTGCCCGTCGAAATTGATGACATAGACCTGCTGGTCGAGCACATCGGGTTCGAAGAACGCGACCTGCTTCGTCTTGCGGCTGATGTAGTACCAGCTGTCCCCGTCGAACACGCCGGTGCTCGAGGGCGTGCCGAGAATTTTGGCGACCTGGTCGCGCGTCGTGGTGCCGGGGTGGATTTCCGCCACCCTGTCCGCCTCCGGCAGGTTGCCGCGCTGATCGACGGTCGGGGCGCAGGCTGCCGCGCCGATCGCGGCCGCAACCGACAACAGCGCAATGAGAAACCGCCTATGTCCGCTCGCACGGATGGGCAGCTCGGCGCGGCGGGCTTCGGTTGAAACAGGCAAGATTTCAGCCCATGTTTTGCGGCACAGTCTAGCCGAGGGCGTGCCGCCATCAACGTCCGGCAAGCCTAATCCGGACAGCGGGCGCCTGCAATGTTCAACCTGTTCAAAACCAATCCGGCGCAGCACGCCGCCGCGTCTGCCTATCGCCGGGTGGTCGAGCATGCGCGGCAGCCCGGCTTCTTCGCCAAGCTTGGGGTTCCCGACACGGTGGATGGCCGTTTCGAGCTGATCTGCCTGCACGCGTTCCTCTATTTGCGCCGGCTGCGCCGTGAGCAGCCGCAGGCGGCGGAGCTGGGGCAATGCTTCTTCGACGAGATGTTCGCCGATTTCGACCGCTCGCTGCGCGAGCTCGGGGTCGGCGACCTCAGCGTCGGGCGCGAGGTCAGGCGCATGGCCGAGGGGTTCTACGGCCGCATCGCCGCCTACGATCTCGGTCTGGCGGCCGACGATTCGGTGCTGCAGGCGGCACTCGGGCGCAACCTGTTCGGCACCGCGCCGGCGACGCCGGCCCGCCTTGCCGCGATGGCCTCGTATATGCGGCGCGAGGCGGCGGCGCTCGAGGCGCAGCCGGTGGCGGAGCTGCTGGCCGGCCGCATCGCATTTGGCAACCCGCCGCCGCTGCTGATCGCCGGGGCGATGGCGAGATGAGCGACGGCAATCCGCCGGAATTCTCGCGGCTTGTGCCGCTGGCGCGGGTCGGATCGGTGCCGCTGCGCCAGGAGATCGCTGCCGACGCGGGCGAGCGGGTGGCGCTCGCACGGCGCTTTGGCCTCCTCTCGCTCGACAGGCTGCACGCTGCGGTCGAACTGGTGCGCCGCGAAAACGGCCTGATCCTGCTCGAGGGCGAGATCGGCGCCGCGTTCGTGCAGGAATGCGTCGTCACGCTCGATCCGCTGCCGGGCAGTTTGGCCGAGCGGTTCACGCTGTTGTTCGGCCCGCCGGAAGCGGAGGCGGCCGCCGGCGGAGCAGCCGGCGACGCCGCGTTCGAGCCGCTCGCCGGCGATCGCATCGATATCGGCGAAGCGGTCGCGCAGGAGCTTTCGCTGCGCCTGCCGGCCTTCCCGCGCGTTCCCGATGCCCCCGCCGAGACCGCGGCGCCGGCGCCTGGGAGCACGCCGTTCGCCGCACTCGCGCGGCTCCTCCCCGGAGAGCGCGGATGAATGGACGGCAGCGTTGCGCAGGTGCCATCATTGTTGCCGCGGGTGAGGAATTTGGCTAAGTACCGAAATCGTTTGCGCCGTTTCCGACGAGTGGGCCATGGCCGTTCCGAAAAAGAAAACCTCGCCGTCGCGCCGCAATATGCGGCGCTCGCATCACGCACTGCGCGTATCAGCCTATGCCGAATGTCCCAATTGCGGCGAGCTGAAGCGGCCGCATCACCTGTGCCCGTCGTGCGGGCAATACGACGGCCGCGAGGTGGTGCCGCAGCCGTCGCCGACCTCCTGACCGGGCGGCGGAGCAAGGCACGCGCGCGGTGAACGGCAGCATCACCATCGCCCTCGACGCGATGGGCGGCGACCGCGCGCCGGCGATGGTGCTGAGAGGAGCCGATATCGCGCTGGAACGCCACCCCGGCGCGCAATTCCTGCTGTTCGGCGACGAGGCGCGCATCGCCCCGCTGCTCGCCAAGCTGCCGCTGCTCGCCAGGGCGGCGACGCTGCATCACACCGGCGAGGCGGTCGCCGACGACGCCAAGCCGTCGCAGGCGCTGCGCACCGGCCGCCGTTCGAGCATGCGCCTCGCGATCGACGCGGTGGCCGACGGGCGCGCCGATTGCGTCGTTTCCGCCGGCAACACCGGCGCGCTGATGGCGATCGCCAAATTCGTGCTAAAGACATTGCCGGGCATCGACCGGCCGGCGATCGCGACGATCTTCCCGACCCGGCGCGGCGAGAGCGTCATGCTCGATCTCGGCGCCAATGTCGAATGCGACAGCGAGAACCTCGTGCAGTTCGCGCTGATGGGCGATGTTTTCGCGCGCACCGTGCTGGGGCTGGCGCAGCCGACGGTCGGGTTGCTGAATGTCGGCTCCGAGGAGCTCAAGGGCAACGACGCGGTGCGCGGCGCCGGTCTGCGGCTGCGCGGCGGCCTGGCGCCAATCCATTTCGCCGGGTTTGTCGAGGGCGGCGACATCGCGGCGGGCACGGTCGATGTCATCGTCACCGACGGGTTTACCGGCAATGTCACGCTGAAGGCGATCGAAGGGGTCGCCAAGCTGTTCGGCGAGTCGCTGCGCGCCTCGTTCCGTTATTCGCTGTCGGCGCGCATCGGCTATCTGTTCGCCCGCGGCGCTCTGAAAAAGCTGGCGGCGCGGCTCGATCCGCGGCGGCACAATGGCGCGATGTTTCTCGGACTGGCCGGGATCTGCGTCAAAAGCCACGGCTCGACCGACGCGTTCGGCTTTGCCAACGCGATCGGCGTCGCGGTCGATCTGAAGGTCAACGGCTTTTTGCAGAAGATCTCGGACGAGTTGCGGCGGCTGCACCAGATGCCCGCAGCCGAGCAATCGGCGGCGTTGTGAGCCGGCCGGGATGATGCTGCGCGCGCAGGTCGCCGGTTGCGGCGGCTATCTCCCGGAACGCATCGTCACCAACGACGAGCTTGCCGCTCGTCTCGACACTTCGGACGCGTGGATCCGTCAGCGCACCGGCATCGGCGAGCGGCGCATCGCCGCCGACGGCGAATTGACCTCCGATCTTGCCATCGTGGCGGCGCGACGCGCGCTCGAACGGGCCGGCATGAACGGCAGCGACGTCGATTTGATCGTGCTGGCGACCGCCACCCCGGACCAGACCTTCCCGTCCACCGCCGTCAAGGTGCAGGCTGGCCTCGGCATGAAGCGCGGCGCCGCCTTCGACGTGCAGGCGGTGTGTTCGGGGTTCATCTTCGCGCTCGCGGTCGCCGACAACGCGCTTCGCCTCGGCCAGGCGCGCACCGCGCTGGTGGTCGGCGCCGAGACCTTTTCACGCATTCTCGACTGGAACGACCGCGGCACCTGCGTCCTGTTCGGCGACGGCGCGGGCGCGATCGTGCTCAACGCAGCGCCGGCCGACGCCGGCCCCGATCGCGGGGTGCTGTCGACCCATATCCATTCCGACGGCCGGCTGCACGACATCCTGTACGTCGACGGCGGCCCGTCTTCGACCGGCACCGCAGGGTTTTTGCGCATGGAAGGGCGCGAAGTGTTCCGCCAGGCCGTGCAGCATCTGGCGGAGGCGGTGGACGAAGCCCTGGCGGCCAACGGCCTGCGCCCGTCCGACATCGACTGGCTGGTGCCGCACCAGGCCAATACGCGCATCATCGACGCCGTCGGCCGCAGGCTGGGCTTGGCCGCGGATCGCACGGTGCTGACCATCGAGCGCCACGCCAACACCTCGGCGGCCTCGATCCCGCTGGCGCTCGACGAGGCGGTTGCCGACGGCCGCATCCGGCCGGGCCATCTCGTGCTGATGGAGGCGCTGGGCGGCGGCCTGACCTGGGGGGCCAGCGTCGTCCGGTGGTAGCGACGCCCCGCCGGATAGCGGGCAACGCTTTGTAATTTGACGAAATTTTACGGCCGCGATAGCCTTACCGCAAGCAGGGGGAGGGCGTCATGACCGGTCATACGGTGACCCGCGCTCAGCTGACCGAGGCGGTCTATCAAGAGGTCGGGCTGTCGCGCAACGAATCGGCCGAGCTTGTCGAAGCGGTGATCGGCGCGATCTCCGAGGCTCTGGCGCGCGGCGAGATGGTCAAGATCTCGTCGTTCGGCAGCTTCGCCGTGCGCCAGAAAGGGCAGCGCGTCGGCCGCAACCCGAAGACCGGGCAGGAGGTGCCGATCAGCCCGCGGCGGGTTCTGGTGTTCCGCGCCTCGCAGGCGCTGAAGCACCAGATCAACGGCGGCAACGGCACCAAGGCGACGCCGGGCTGATGTGAGCGAGAGCGGCGCGCCGTCGCCGCCGCGGCCGGCCAAGGCAGCCGCGGCCTTCCGCACGATCGGCGAAGTCGCCGCGGAACTCGACCTGCCGCCGCACGTGCTGCGCTTCTGGGAAGCGAAATTCCCGCAATTGCGGCCGCTGAAGCGCGGCGGCGGGCGGCGCTACTACCGGCCGGAGGACATCGCGCTGCTGCGTCGTATCCGGCAATGCCTCTATCGCGACGGCTACACGATCCGCGGCGTGCAGCAATTGCTCGGCGCAGCGGCGGAGGAGCCGCAGCGGCCTGCCGCGCCCGAGCCGCCGAGCCTGTTTCCGCTGGATAAGGCAGCCGGGCAGCGGCCGGCGGCCGAACGTCGGCGATCCCGCCCGCGCCCGCGCCCGGCGCCTCCGGAACGGCGCGCCGCGCTCGAAGCGATCCGGCGCGATTTGACAGAAGCGCGGCGGCTGCTCGATGCGCTGCTGCATCCTCCGAAGGAATGCTGACGCGGGCCGGACGCGGGCGCCGCGCTTGCGCTCTGCGATCCCCCTCGTTATAACCCGCCGCTCACCGGGCAGCGGGCCGCGCTGATGCGCCATTCGGGCATGCCTTGCCGCCGCGTTTTCGCAAGGACAGAGAAATGCCCAAGCTGAAGACCAAGAGCGGCGCCAAGAAGCGCTTCGGCATCACCGCGAGCGGCAAGGTCAAGCGCAACTGGGGCCACAAGCGCCACCTACTGATCAACAAGTCGAAGCAGGGCAAGCGCCTGCGCCGCGGCACGACGACGCTCGACAAGGGCGACGCCCAGCTGGTGCTGACCTACATGCCCTATATGCGGGGCTGAGCGATGGCCAGGGTCAAACGCGGCGTCACGGCGCATGCCCGCCACAAGAAGGTGCTGGGGCTCGCCAAGGGCTATCGCGGCCGCGGCAGCACCGCCTATCGGGTGGCGATCGAAAAGGTCGAGAAGGCGCTGCAATACGCCTACCGCGACCGCCGCAACCGCAAGCGCGACTTCCGCGGCCTGTGGATCCAGCGCATCAACGCCGGCGCGCGCGAGCACGGGCTGACCTATTCGCAATTCATGCACGGGATCAAGCTCGCCGGCATCGAGCTCGACCGCAAGGTTCTGTCGGACTTGGCGATCCGCGAGCCCGAGGCGTTCGCCGCGATCGTCGCCCAGGCCCAGACGGCGCTCGATCAGGCGAAACCGGTGGCGGCATGAGCGCGGGGTTGCCCCTCACCCCGGCCCTCTCGCCGCAAGCGGGGAGAGGGAGTGTGCCGCGGCGGTTTCCCCTCGCCCCGCGACGCGGGAAGAGGGAGGGGCCCATCGCGCAGCGATGGGAGGGTGAGGGGCTACGTGCCGCGGCCCCGCGGGCTGGGCGATTTACCGGGGCGCCACTCGGCTGAACGGCCCCGAATGAGCTATTCCTCGAGAGGG
>DATEKP010000431.1:0-4480 GCA_035277405.1 Allostellaceae bacterium
GGGGTGCCTCGCCGCCTGCGGCGGCCCCAATTTCCCGCCGCCGGAAGACAGCCTGGTGCCGGCGGCGGTCGCGGTATCGCCGGGCGGGCCGACGCATGTCCTGATCAGCGACGAGGTCGCCGAGCACATCGCCGGCTGCAACATGGCGTTTCGCCGCGACGCGCTGCTCGCGTTGGGCGGGTTCGACCCGCAATATCGCGCCGCCGGAGACGACGTCGATATCTGCTGGCGTTTCCAGGATGCCGGCCACACGATCGGCTTCAGCCCCGCCGCCATCGTCTGGCATTTCCGCCGCAACACCGTCAGGGCCTATCTCAACCAGCAGCGCGGCTACGGCAAGGCGGAGGCGCTGGTCTACGCCAAGCATCCGTTCCGCTTCAACCTGTTCGGCCAGGCCAAATGGCTCGGCCGCATCTACGGCGACCTGTCGGCGGCGCTGCTGCTGTCGCGGCGGCCGGTGATCTACGCCGGCACGTTCGGGCGCGGCCTGTTTCAGACGATGTACGAACCGCCGTCGTCCTTGACCTCGGTGTTGCCGTTGACCTTCGAGTGGAGCGTCGCGGCGCTGGCGCTGGCATTGGTCGGGGTCATTGGCGGCGGCTGGCTGTGGCTGCTCGCGGTGCCCTTGCTGACGACCTGGGCGATGTGCGTCGGCGGCGCGCTGAGGGCGCCGATCGATCCGCGCTTCCGCGGCTTGAAGGCGCGCGCGCTGGTGGCAGTCTTGATCTATCTCGGGCCGCTCGTGCGCGGCTGGGAGCGCCTCAAATGGCGCGGCAAAGCGATGCAGGCGCCGGCCCACATTCGTCCCGCGCCGCTCGACCAGCGCCCCCACCTCGACTGGCGTGCGCGCGCTTTCGCGCTGTCCTACTGGAACGAAACCGCCGCCGAGAAGGAAGTCTTGCTGCAGGGCCTGATGGATTTCCTGCTGCCGCAGAAATACTTCGTCGTCGCCGATACCGGCTGGAGCAAGTGGGACCTGAAGATCGCGCGCGGCCTGTGGAGCCGGGCGCTGGTCACGGTGTGCGCCGAGAACCACGGCGGCGCGAAGCGGCTGCTGCGGGTACGCTGCGCGCTGCGCCTGTCGAGCCTGGCGCGCGGGCTGTTGCGCGGCTGCGCCGCGTTGGCGGCCGTCAGCCTGATCCTCGACGCGCCGGCAGCGGCCTTGATCTTCGCCGCGCTCGGCGCGGTCAGTCTCGGCATCGCCGGCTGGCGCATGCTGACGTTTGGGCGGCTGATGCAGCACATCGTCGAGACCGTCGCGCGGCATGCCGCGCTGCTGCCGGCCGAGCCGATCCGGCGCCCGGCGCCGCCGCTCGGCGAGCCGCAAGCGGCGTGACGATCCCTGACAGGACCCAAGATGTTGTACTCGCCGGTCCGACACCCCCTCTCCGCCCTCGGGGGCGGAGAGGGCCGGGGTGAGGTGGGGGATTCCGGAGCGTGGGCCGACGCCCACCTCACCCTCCCACGCCTGCGGCGCGGGCCCCTCCCTCTCCGCCCTGAAGGGCGGAGAGGGGAGAAGGTGCGATGATCGCCAAGTTCCTGCCCTACCTGAGGGCGCATCGCTGGCAGGTCGCCTGGGCGCTCTTGCAGGTGTTCCTGATCGCGGGCTTCGAGCTGTTGAAGCCCTGGCCCCTGCAGATCGTCATCGACTACGTGCTCGGCGGCAAGCCGCCGCCGGCCGGCGGACCGCTCGGCGCGCTGCTGGCGCTGCCGAAAGCCTGGCTGTTGCCGCTGGCCTGCCTCGGCATTGTCGCCGTGCATTTCGGCGCCGGCGGGCTGACGCTTTTGCACAACTACACGGCGATCAGCGTCGGGCAGCGCATGGTCAACGACCTGCGCGGCGACCTCTACGCGCATCTGCAGCGTCTGTCGCTGGCCTATCACGGACGCCAGCGGGTCGGCGATCTGCTGTACCGCGTCACCGCGGACAGCTTCGCGGTCCAGACGATGATCATGAACGGGGCATTGCCGATCCTTTCGGCAGGGGTCCTGCTAATCGGCATGCTCGCCGTGCTGTTGCCGATCGATCCGCTGCTGACCGTATTGGCGCTGACCATCGTGCCGGCCCTCTTTGTGCTGATCGCCGCCTTCAACCGCAAGATCGTCGCGGTGGCGACCGAGGTGCGCGACCTCGATAGCCGGGTCTATTCGCTGGTGCAGTGGGGCATGTCGGCGATCAAGGTGGTGCAGGCCTTCACCAAGGAGGAAGAGGAGCACCGCCGCTTTATGGGCGCCAGCCGCGACAGCCTCAAGGCGACGCTGCGCCTCTATAGCTGGCAGACGCTTTATTCGGGCGCGGTCAACGTCGTTGTCGCGCTGGGGACGGCGATCGTCGTCTATGCCGGGGCGCGCGCCGTCATGTCGGGCGCGCTGACCCTGGGTCAGCTGATCGTCTTCATCGCCTACCTCGCGCAGCTTTACGCGCCCATCAACCAGATCACGCAGAGCTGGGGATTGATCGCCGGGGCGCGGGTCGGCGCGGCGCGCGTCTTCGAGGTGCTGGACACCGAGGCCGACCTGCCGAGCGGCTCGCGTCTGCTGCCGCCAAGCGGCCCGCGCGCGACGATCGAGTGGCGCGGCGTCGGCTTCCGCTACCGCCCGCAGACGCCGGTGCTCAACGACATCGAGCTCCGCGTCGCCGCCGGCTCGCGCATCGCGATCGTCGGCGCCACCGGTGCCGGCAAATCGACGCTGCTCGGCCTGTTGCCGCGTTTTTTCGACCCGGTCGAGGGCAGCGTTGCCATCGACGGGGTCGATCTGCGCGAATATTCGCTGGCCTCCTTGCGCAGCCGAATCGCGATGGTGTTGCAGCCGCCGCTGATCTTCCCGCTGTCGGCGGCCGACAACATCGCCTACGGCCGTCCCGGCGCCGATCGCGCCATGATCGAGAACGCCGCCCGGCTGGCGCGCATCGACGACACAATCGCGGCGCTGCCCGACGGCTTCGACACGCTGCTCGGCGAGGCCGGAGCGGCGCTGTCGGAGGGGGAAAAGCAGCGCGTCACGATCGCCCGCGCATTGCTGCGCGACGCGCCGATCCTGATCCTCGACGAACCGACCTCGGCGCTCGACGTCGCGACCGAGGCGCTGGTCATGCAGGCGCTCGACACGCTGATGCGCGGCCGGACGACATTCATCATCGCGCATCGGCTGTCGACGGTGCGAAGCTGTGAACGGATCGTCGTGCTGCGCGACGGGCGCGTGGCCGAGCAGGGCAGCTTTACCGAGCTGCTGCGCCGCGGCGGTATTTTCGCGGCGTACTACCGTGCTCAGTTCGCCGCCAAAGACGGTGCCGGGAGCCGCTTGCCATTGCCTGCATGAACTGAAGTTGCCGATATGCAACACCCGCTGTGACCGAATTGCCTATGCAAGTTCCGAGTGTTTTCACCGAATTCGCACAGCCGCGCTAGATAGTGTTGCAGGTGTGCCAGTACAATTTCAGGCCCGATAGCCAGATTTCGCGCATTGCAGAAATCGCCGCTGAGCGGCATCGGCGCTATGCTCGCGAGTGGATTTTCAGTTGACTGATTCTCTCTGTCGCGGCGGCAAACCTGTTGTGGAAATACAGCGCCGCTCTGCGCGATTTCCGGGATTTGCTGTTGCACCACCGGAAATCAGGGATTAGGCTGCTCACCGTTTGGGGGAATGCCGCCCGCCGTCGATGCGGGGAGGGGAAGCGGTGGTGCCGGCCTGTAGCGAGTGCCACCGCTTTCAGCGCACGCGGCGGCGGCGGCTCCCATCAGCAATTTGCTTTTCGGCCCGGTCGGGCTCGGCGCCGACCGCAACGGCCGCATAAAGCCGGGGGGCAAGGTGACGGATCTGCTGCGCTGGGGAAGCCCGTATTTCCCGATCACCGGGTTGTGGTCGGCCGATGACCGGTTCGCATGGATCCGGCGCCTGAACGGCAATGGCTTGGCGCTTGGCACAGCGGCGGTCAGCCTCGCCGTCTCGGGCTTTCTGGCGGTCGGCTATGTGCGCTACGAGCGGCTTGCGACGGCGCAGGATGCAGCGGTCCGCCACGCCGAAACCGCCAACGCCGATTTGCAGGAAGCGCTGGCGCGGCTGCGCGACCAGCTCGGCGCCGCCAAGCAGACGTTGACCGCGACGCAGAACCAGATCGGCGCGTTGAGCGACGAGGCGCATCGCCAGATCACGGTGTCCGAGCAGGCCGCGAGTTCCAAATCCGACCGCATTACCCAGCTGGCCCATGCCCTCGAACAGGCGCAGCGCGATTTGCGGCTGGCGGAAGTGCAGCGGGTCACGCTGATGGCGCGCCTCAGCAAGTCCGAGCTCGATGCCGCCGACGGGCGGGCCCGCCAGTTGCAGGCGCAGTCCGGCATCGAGCAATGGCAGAAGAAGGTGCAGGAGCTGACCGCGGATCGCGACCAGCTGAAGGCCAGGCTCAGCAAGCTCGAGCAGAAGCTGTCGCAGCGCCAGCAGAAGGCTGAGCCGGAGCGGCGCGTCGCGGTGGTGATACCCT
>DATEKP010000432.1:0-3923 GCA_035277405.1 Allostellaceae bacterium
GAGCAGCCGCGCCGCTTCGCCGATCGCCGCCGCATCGGGGGCGGGGGGCGAGGCGGCAGCCCGGCGCGACGGCGAGTCGTAGGACAAGCCCGGCAGCTGTTCGGCCAGCACTTCGCGCGGCAATGACAGGTAGACCGGGCCCTCGGGCGGGCTGGTCGCCAAAGTCAGCGCGCGATCGACGACCGTTTCGAGCTGCGCGCCGTTCCGCAGCTCGTAATCCCACTTGACCATCTCGCGCAGCATGCCGGCCTGGTCGAACATCTCCTGCGCCCAGTGGATGTAGGTGTCGCGCGCGCCGGCGAGGCCCTCTTCAGTCAAGGGCGAGCGGCCGGCGGTGAAGAGGATCGGCACGTTCTCGCGCGCCGCGTTGAACACGCCGCACAGCGCGTTGGCGGTGCCGACGCTGACATGCACCATGACCGCCGGCACCTTGCCCGAGGCCGCGGCGTAGCCGTGCGCCATGGACATCGCCAAATTCTCGTGCGTCGCGATCAAGGGCGTCGGCGCCTTCAGGCCGGAATGCGCCGCCTTGGCATAGGCCTCGACGATTGGCGCGAAATCGGTGCCGGCATTGGCAAACAGGTATTCGACACCGCGTTCCGCGAGCAGCGCCAGATAGGCCTCCGCGACGCTGTCGACCTGCAGTTCCTTGCGCGCCATTGAGACACCTCTCGTCCTTGCGAGGAGCGCAGCGACGAAGCAATCTCTTTCGGCCGCGCACTCCGGGTCGAGATTGCTTCGCTGCGCTCGCAATGACAACCGGTGCGATGGCTAGCCCGCAGCCGCCGTACCTCAGCGCCGCGCCGAACCGGCGGCGCGTTCGAGATCGTCGGCGTCGGCGTCGAGCTGGGCGGCCATGTGGCGCAGCTCGTCGGCGATCTCGGGGGCGCGTTCGGCGAGGCGGCGCAATTCGATCGCCGACATGCGCAAGAACTTGATCGTGCTGTCGACGGCCCGCAGGATCGCGTCGTCCATGCCTTCCCCCTGCCGGCCGCCCCGATCGGGAGCCTTGCCGCGCCTTTGCCGACGAGCACATGCTCGCCGGCAGCTGCTCTGGCGAAACCGGGCCGGATTATACCAGAGCGGCGCGAGCGCGGGGAAGCGGTCAGCCGAAATAGCCGCCGCCGTTGACGTGCAGACACTGGCCGGTGACGAAGCCGGCATCCTCAGAAGCGAGGAAGACGGCGGCGCGCGCGATCTCCTCGGGCTGCGCGACGCGCCCCAAGGGGAGGGCGCGGCCGGCGGCTTCCAGCGCCTCTTCGCTCATGCCGTAGCGCGGCTGCGCGGTGTCGGTCAGGCCCGGCGCGATCGCGTTGACGCGGATCCGGTGCGGCGCCAGTTCGAGCGCCATCTGCCGCGTCATCGACAACACGCCGCCCTTGCTGGCGCAGTAATGTACGCCGTTGGGCGAGCCGCGGAACGCGGCGCCCGAGGTCAGGTTGACGATCGAGCCGCCGCGCCCGGCCGCCGCCATCGCGCGCGCTGCCGCCTGGGCGCAGAAGAACGCACCCTTCAGGTTGACATCGAGGACATGGTCCCAATCGCCGGGTTCTATGGCGAGAAACGCGGCGCGCGGAAACACGCCGGCGTTGTTGATCAGAACGTCGAGCCGGCCGAATTCCCTCTCGACCGCGCCGACCATCGCCCGCACCGCCGCGACATCGGCGACATCCGCCTGCACCGGCAATGCCCGCCGCCCGGTGGCACGCACCCCCGCCGCCACGTCCTGCGCCGCCCTCTCGTCATCGAGCCAGTTGACCGCGACATCGGCGCCCGATGCGGCGAAGGCCAGCGCCATCGCCCGCCCGATCCCCTGCTGCGCCCCGGTCACCAAGACGACCTTGTCCGCATCCGTCATGCTGCCCTCCCGTCGCTATCGATCGCCCTCACCTGCCCTCTCCCCGTTTACGGGGAGAGGGCAGGTGAGGGGCATTACGCCGCACGGCGTTGGCGCGCCGAGCGAAGGGCATTGGGGCGCAGCGTTGCCGTCCCGTTCCAAGTCTGTCGGTTTCGCACGCCCTGCGATGCCGCTCCGGCGCACAATCCGGCTCAACCCCGTGGCCAGTTCCGGCGGATCGGGTCGCTGCCGTCCCAATTGAGGGCGGCCTCGCGCACCTGGTCGAAGATGCGCATGCGCGTCGGCGTCGCCTCGGCCATCTCGACCACCGTGCCGGGGTGGCCCTCGTTGAGAAAATAGATGAAGGGGCCGCGCGGCGTGTCGCCCTCCTGGCCGATCTGCCAGCCGGTCCGCAGCGCGCGCTCGCGGATCTCGTGGTAATTGACGGGCCAGCTCGACCAGTGCTGCATGCCCTCGTGGCCGGCGGCGAGGAAGTCGCGGTAGAGGCTCGGGACGTCGTTCCTCTGCTGGATTAGTTCGAGCTGCACGTCGCCCGAATTGGCCAGCGCGATCGACACCTTGATGTCGTAGGCCTTGCCCTTGTAGCGGAACTCATCGATCGGCAATTGCTCGGCGTAAAACCACGGACCGACGCCGCACACCTCGACCCAGTGGCGCATCGCCTTATCGATGTCGCGCACGACGATGCCGACCTGGCGCATCGGCCCGAACAGGCGGCTCATGCCATAATCCTCTCCTAAAGCGCGGGAACCCAGCCGGGGGAAACCGCGATAAAACAACCGGGGTCGGGATCATGACAGGTCTGCGCCGGGCATGAAAAGCCGGGTTTGCGTGCGCCACAAACGGCGTATCCTCTGCGTCTTTCCGCACTACGCGCCGTCGTTCGGCACGTTCCAGCACGCCTACGCATTGACCGACGGCGTGCGCGCGTTCATGCCGCCGCAGGGCATCCTGGTGGTTGCCGCCTATCTGCCGGCATTGTGGGACGTGCGGCTCGTGGATGAGAACATCCGCGCGGCGACGGCGGCCGAATTCGCCTGGGCCGACGCGGTCTTTGTCAGCGGCATGCATGTCCAGCGCGCGACGATCGCCGATGTCGCGGCGCGCGCCCGCGCCGCCGGCAAGGCGAGCGTGCTCGGCGGCCCGTCGGTATCGGCGATGCCCGAGGACTATCCGCAATTCGATTACCTGCATCTGGGCGAACTCGGCGACGCGACCGACGCGTTGATCCGCGCGCTCGACGACGACCCGCGCCCGCCCTCGGCGCAGCGCCGCTTCGTCACCCGGGAGCGCCTGCCGCTCGCCGATTTCCCGCTGCCGGCCTACGGGCTGATCGAGGGACGGCGGTATTTTCTCGGCAGCGTGCAGTTTTCCAGCGGCTGCCCCTATCGCTGCGAATTTTGCGACATCCCGGCGCTCTACGGGCGCCAGCCGCGGCTCAAGACGCCCGCGCAGATCACCGCCGAACTCGACGCGATGCTGGAAGCGGGCATCGCCGGGTCGGTCTATTTCGTCGACGACAATTTCATCGCCAACAAGAAGGCGGCGCGCACGCTGTTGCCGCATCTGATCGCCTGGCAGCAGGAGCGCGGCTATCCGGTGCGGTTTTCCTGCGAGGCGACGCTCAACATCGCGCTTTGCCCCGATATCCTGGCGATGATGCGCGAGGCCTATTTCTACGCCGTGTTCTGCGGCATCGAGACGCCGGAGCCGGGCGCGCTCGACGCGATGCAGAAATCGCACAACCGGGCGATGCCGCTGCTCGACGCGGTGGCGACAATCAACCGCTACGGCATGGAGGTCGTGGCCGGCATCATTCTCGGTCTCGATACCGACACGCCGGCGAGCCTCGGCGCGCTGACCGAGTTCATCGACCGTTCCAATATTCCGGTGCTGACGATCAACCTGCTGCAGGCGCTGCCGCGCACCGCGCTGTGGCAGCGGCTGGCGGCGGCGGGTCGGCTCGACCATCGAGAAGAGCGCGAGTCGAACGTCGTGTTTGCCCGGCCCTATGACGAGGTGCTGGGGAACTGGTGCGAGGCGGTCGCGCACGCCTATGCGCCCG
>DATEKP010000433.1:0-6510 GCA_035277405.1 Allostellaceae bacterium
CTGGAAAATGCGGGTGGTCTCGTCCTCGCGGTTGTATTCGGCGTGGCGGATGCCGGTCCCGGCAGACATCACCTGCACGTCGCCGGCGACCGTGCGCCCCTTGTTGCCGAGGCTGTCCTCGTGGCTGATCGCGCCGTCGCGCACGTAGGTGATGATCTCCATGTCGGCGTGCGGATGCGGCGGAAATCCGGTGCCGGCGGCGATCGCATCATCGTTCCACACGCGCAACGCGCCCCAGTTCATGCGCGCCGGGTCGTGGTAATGCGCGAACGAGAAGTGGTGCCGCGTGTCGAGCCAGTCGAGTTTCTCGCCGCCGAGCCTGGAGAAGGGCCTCAATTCGATCATGTCGCCTCCATCAGCGCGGCGCATTCCGCCCGCACCAGCGGGTCGGGATCGCCGCGCATGTGCTGCGGAATATCGGCGTCCGGAGCGAGTCGGCAAGTGGCCCACAGCGCGGTCGCGCGCACCAGGGCCGAGGCGTCGGCGAGCCGCGCCCGGGCCGCCGCGACCAGCTCGGGGTCGCCGGGCGGGCCGTTGCCGATCGCGATCAATACGTTGCGCAGGAAACGGTCGCGACCAATGCGTTTGACCGCGGTGCCGGCAAAAAGGGCGCGGAACGCGGCGTCGTCGAGCGCCGCCAGCTCCGCGAGGCGCGGCGCGGTCAGGCCGTCGCGCGGCAGGAGGTCGGGTTCCGTGCCGGCGCGGGCGAACTTGTTCCACGGGCAGACCGCCAGGCAATCGTCGCACCCGAAGATATGGTTGCCCATCAACGGGCGCAGGTCGCGCGGGATCGCTCCCTTGTGCTCGATCGTCAGGTAGGAGATGCAGCGCCGCGCATCGAGCCGATAGGGGGCCGGGAACGCGGCGGTCGGGCAGGCGTCGAGGCAGCGCCGGCACTGGCCGCAATGGTCCTGTTCCGGCAGGTCCGGCTCGACTTCGAGGCTCAGGTAGATTTCGCCGAGAAACAGCCACGAGCCGAAATCGCGCGACACGAGGTTGGTGTGCTTGCCCTGCCAACCGAGGCCCGCCTGCTGCGCCAGCGGCTTTTCCATCACCGGCGCGGTATCGACGAAGACTTTGAGGTCGCCAGGCCAGCGCGCCGCGATATGGCGCGCCAATGCCTTCAGCCGTTTTTTGAGCACGTCGTGGTAGTCGCGCCCGCGCGCGTATACCGAGACCTCGCCGCCGCCCGGCCCAGGATCGGCCAGCCCGTCGCTGGCGTAATTGAGGCCCAGCACGACGACCGTGCGCGCCTCCGGCCATAGGGTCCGTGGGTCGCCCCGCCGCTCGGCGGTTGCGGCGAGCCACCCCATGTCGCCGTGATACCCACGCGCCAGATACTCGCCGAGATCGGCCCGAGCCTGGTCGGCAAGATGCGCCCGGGCAAAGCCGACCGCGTCGAACCCCATCGCCATCGCCATCGCCCGGATCGCCTCGCGGACTTGGCGCGATGCAACACCCGCACTGGTCTGCGCTCCCTCTCCGCCCCCCTTGGTCCATGGCGGGGCGGAGAGGGTTGGGGTGAGGTGGGGGATGCCAGCGCGCTCTCCGATACCCACCTCACCCTCCCACGCCTGCGGCGTGGGCCCCTCCCTCTCCCCCCTGAAGGGCGGAGAGGGGTTCGCCTTTGCGCGTCGGCCGAGCATCGCCTAACCGCGGCCGCGGTAGGGGGCGACGCCGGGGTCGGGCAGGAAGAGGCCCACGGGCGGCTCGCCGGTCTGGTAGAACACGTCGATCGGGATGCCGCCGCGCGGGTACCAATAGCCGGCGATGCGCAGCCAGCGCGGCTCTGCCGCCGCGACCAGGCGGCGCGCGATCGTCACCGTGCAGTCCTCGTGAAACGCGGCGTGGTTGCGGAACGACCCGAGAAACAGTTTCAGCGCCTTGCTTTCGAGAAGCTTCGCGTCGGGCACATAGTCGATGACGAAATGCGCGAAATCGGGTTGCCCCGTCACCGGGCAGAGGCTGGTGAATTCGGGGCAAGTGAAGCGCACCGCGTAGAGCTGCCCCGCGTGCGGGTTCGGCACGGTGTCGAGCACCGCATCGTCGGGCGAGGCGGGCAGCGGGGCGCGGCGGCCGAGCACTGGCTCAGACATCGTTCTTCCGCTCTATGACCGCAGTCCCGGCGCAAGCCGGGACCCACCCTTCCACGTCTGCGCGACCGGAGAAGTGGACCCCGGCTTGCGCCGGGGATGCAGCTGTGGTGGCGCTCATCGATTGTCATCCGGCAATGCGAAATCGGCGAGCCGGCCGGCGATGACAGCGGCGCGCAGATCGCCCATCAGGTCAGCGTAATAGGTCAGGTTGTGGCGGGTCAGCAGCATGCTCCCCAGGATCTCGCCGGCCCTCGTCAGATGATGCAGATATGCGCGGCTGTAGCCGGTGCAAGCCGGGCAGCGGCATGCGCGGTCGAGCGGGGCCGGATCGTCGGCGTGGCGGGCATTGCGCAGGTTGAGCGGACCGGCGCGGGTGAAGGCCTGGCCGGTGCGGCCGGAGCGGGTTGGCACGACGCAATCGAACATATCGATGCCGCGCTTGACTGCGCCGACCAGGTCCGACGGCTTGCCGACCCCCATCAGATAGCGCGGCCGCTCCACCGGCAGGGCCGGCACGGTCGCTTCGACCATCGCGAAGGTCGTCGCCTGGCCCTCGCCGATCGCCAGCCCGCCGACCGCGTAGCCGTCGAAGCCGGTGGCGACGAGGCGGGCGGCGGCGCGCTCGCGCAGATCGGCGTGCACGCCGCCCTGCACGATGCCGAAGATGCCGTGCCCCGGCCGCGCGGCGAAAGCGGCGCGCGAGCGCTCGGCCCAGCGCAGGGTCAGCTCCATCGAGGCTTCGACCGCTTCGCGCTCGGCCGGGTAGGGCGTGCACTCGTCCAAGGCCATCGTGATGTCGGCGCCGAGCAAGCGCTGGATGTCGATCGAGCGCTCGGGCGACAGGAAATGCCGGCTGCCGTCGAGATGCGAGCGGAACTCGACGCCGTCCTCGGTGATTTTTCGCAGCTTCGCCAGCGACATGACCTGGAAGCCGCCGGAATCGGTCAGGATCGCGTGCGGCCAGTTCATGAAGCGGTGCAGCCCGCCCAACGCCGCGATCCTGTCGGCGCCGGGGCGCAGCATCAGATGGTAGGTGTTGCCGAGCAGGATATGGGCGCCGGTGGCGGCGACGTCCTCGGGAGTCATCGCCTTGACCGTCGCCGCGGTGCCGACCGGCATGAAGGAAGGCGTCTCGACGATGCCGTGGGCCGTTGTGAGGTGCCCGGCCCGCGCCGCCCCATCGCGCGCGACGATCTCGAAGACGATGGTCATTCCCCTCTCCACCCTTCAGGGGGGAGAGGGAGGGACCCACGCCGCAGGCGTGGGAGGGTGAGGTGGGTATAGGCCGACGCTCTGGAATCCCCCACCTCACCCCGGCCCTCTCCACCCCCAGGGGCGGAGAGGGGGCGGTTGGGGCGCCAGAACGCAATACCTGGCCTTCGATGCCGGACCGTTATCAGCGTGGCGTTTTCGGGCACGGTCGGATGCGGCCGATACCTGCCTTGATAGTAGAGGTTGATCCGGGCTCGGCCCCAGCCACCTTCCGCGCACGGACTGAGTAGGTTCGCACGAGGTCGAAGGAAGCGCTTCACGTCAGGGATACGGGCGCGATTACGGGGTGAAACGCGTGAGAGGTACGAGGGGAGGTTGAGGCGGAGATGGGTGATCCTCACTTCGGCGCCTCGATCAGGCAGGCGTCGCCGTAGGAGAAGAAGCGGTAGCCGCTGGCGATGGCGTGGGCGTAGGCGGCCTTGATGCGGTCGAGGCCGGCCAAGGCGGCGACCAGCATGACCAGGGTCGAGCGCGGCAGGTGGAAGTTGGTCAGCAACAGGTCGATCGCGCGGAAATGGTAGCCGGGCAGGATGAAGAGCCGCGTCTCGCCGCAAAATTCGCTGATTTCGCCGGTCTCGTCGGCGGCGCTTTCGAGGAGGCGCAGGCTGGTCGTGCCGACCGCGACGATCCGCCCGCCTCGCCGGCGGGCCGCGTTGATGCGCGCGGCGGCATCGGCGGTGACGAGGCCCCACTCGGCGTGCATCCGATGGTCGTGCGGGTCATCGACCTTGACCGGCAGAAACGTGCCGGGGCCGACATGCAGGGTCAGCGTCGTCAGTTCGACGCCGCGCGCCAAGAGCGCGTCGAGCAAGGCCGGAGTGAAATGCAGCCCGGCGGTCGGCGCCGCAACGGCCCCGGCGGCGCGCGCGAACATCGTCTGGTAATCGACATCGTCGCGCCGGTCGCCGCCTCGCGGCCGGCGGATATAGGGCGGCAATGGCATCGCACCGTGGCGGGCGAGCGCCGCCGCGAAATCTTCCCCCTCGCAATCGAAGCGCAATGTCACCTCGCCCTCGGCGCTCTTCTCAACGACCTCGGCCGCGAAATCGGCGGCGAATTCGATATGGTCGCCGGGTTTGAGCCGCCGCGCCCCCTTCACATACGCGCGCCAGGCGCCGCCGCCCCGATCGTGCGCTAATGTCGCCTCGATCGTTGCCAGGCCGCGCCGCCCGACGAGCCGCGCCGGGATCACCTTGGTGTCGTTGGCGACCAGCATGTCGCCGGGCCGTAAGAGCGTCGGCAGGTCGGCGATGTGCCGGTCGGCGAGGCCGCCCGCCGCCGGGATGACCAGCAGCCTCGCCGCCTCGCGCGGCTCCGCCGGGCGGTCGGCGATCAGCTCGCGCGGCAGCGGGAAATCGAAATCGTCGAGGTGCATCAGGTCATACGAAAGCGGCGGGGCCCCGCCCAACGGTCATATAGGAAACAGCGCCCTTCTTGATATGCTGGGCCGCCGCAACAGGCAAATCTCGGGAGGCTCAAAATGGCTGCACGTCTGACCCGCCGCGCTTTCGCCAAGCGCGCTTTCGGGGTCGCCGCGGGCGCTGCGATCGCCGCGTCGGTGCCGCGCCGGCGGGCGTACGCCGCATCCGACAACAAGACGATACGCTTTATTCCGCAATCCGATCTGCACGTGCTGGACCCGATCTGGACCACCGCCTACGTCACGCGCAACCACGGCTACATGGTGTTCGACACGCTGTTCGCGATCGATTCCAAGTTCAAGACGCACCCGCAGATGGTCGGCGAGTTCGAGGTCTCGGCGGACAAGCTTAACTACAGCTTTGCACTGCGCAACGGCCTCAAATTCCATGATGGGCAGCCCGTGCGCGGCGCCGATTGCGTCGCCTCGATCAAACGCTGGATGGCGCGCGACGCGCTCGGCCAGACGCTCGCCACCGCGATCTCCGAGATGAAGGGCGGCGACGACAAGAGCTTCTCGATCCACCTGAAGGAGCCGTTCCCGCTGTTGATCGACGGGCTCGCCAAGCTGTCGAGCCTGGCGCCGTTCATCATGCCGGAGCGGCTGGCCAAGACCGACCCTTACCAGCAGGTCACCGAAATGGTCGGCTCGGGTCCGTTCAAGTTCGTCAAGGAGGAATTCCAGCCCGGCAACAAGGTGGTCTACGTCAAAAACACCGATTACGTGCCGCGCAGCGAGCCGCCCGACTGGGCCTCGGGCGGTAAGGTCGTCAAGATCGACCGGGTCGAATGGCTGGTGGTGCCGGATGCCGCGACCAAGACCTCGGCGATGCAGAGCGGCGAGGACGACTGGTGGGAAAACCCGCCGGCCGATCTGTGGCCGGTGCTCGCCGCCAACCCAGACATTGGGCTGGTTGCGGAGCCGGTCCGCGGCATGGGCTGCGTGCGCTTCAACTGGCTCTATCCGCCGTTCGACAACGTCAAGATGCGCCAGGCCATCATGATGGTGGCGAGCCAGGCCGACTACATGACCGCCTTTGTCGGCGGCAAGGAGAACTGGAACAGCTGCCCGGGCTTCTTCACCTGCGGCGGGCCGATGGAGACCAAGGCCGGCTCCGAGGCGCTCACCGGCAAGCGCGATTACGAAGCGGCCAAGGCGCTGATCAAGCAGGCCGGCTACAAGGGCGAAAAGATCATCCTGATGGACGGCGTCGATCAGCCGCTGATCCACGCCGAGGCGCTGGTGGCGCTCGACGAAATGAAAAAGCTCGGGCTCAACATGGAGTACGTCGCGACCGACTGGGGGACGGTGGTCAGCCGCCGCGCCGTCAAGAAGCCGCCGGCCGAGGGCGGCTGGAACGTCTTCGAAACCGGCTGGACCGGCCCCGACCTGTTCGATCCATCGACCAACGTCATGCTGCGCGCCAACGGCGAGAAGGCGTGGTTCGGCTGGCCGACCGACGAAGGGCCGGGCAGCCTCGAGGATTTGCGCACCCAGTGGCTGAAGGCGACCGATCTGGAAGAGCGCCAGGCGATCGCCGCCAAGCTCCAGCAGCGCGCGTTCGAGGTCGTCCCCTATATCCCGACCGGCCAGTTCGAGGCCAAAACCGCGCTGCGCAAAAATCTGAAGGGCTATATCGCCGCCCCGGTGCCGACCTTCATGTGGAACGTCGAGAAGACCTGAACCGCGAGACGCCTGCTGCGCAGGCTCCTCAGGATGACG
>DATEKP010000434.1:0-7946 GCA_035277405.1 Allostellaceae bacterium
TCATGTCGATCTTCGTCAAGGCCGCGATCGTCGCGCTGCGGGAATTGCCGGCGGTCAACGCCGAAATCGACGGCGACGACATCGTCTACAAAAACCATTACGACATCGGCGTCGCGGTCGGTACCGAGCAGGGCCTCGTCGTGCCGGTCGTGCGCGACGCCGATCTGAAGAGCTTCGCCGAGATCGAGAAGGAGATCGCCGCGCTCGGCCACAAGGCGCGCGACGGCAAACTGGCGATCGAGGACCTGTCGGGCGGCACGTTCACGATCTCGAACGGCGGGGTGTACGGCTCGCTGTTGTCGACGCCGATCCTCAACCCGCCGCAATCCGCGATCCTCGGCATGCACAAGATCGAGCGCCGCCCGGTCGCGGTCGGCGACAAGGTCGAAATCCGGCCGATGATGTACGTCGCGCTGACCTACGACCACCGGATCATCGACGGCCGCGAGGCAGTGATGTTCCTGGTGCGCATCAAGGAAGGCGTCGAAGACCCCGCCCGCCTGCTGCTCGACATCTGATTTCACAAAGAGACAGCGAAATGAGGGTACGAGAATGGAGCGCGGGTGTCCCGCCCGCTGCGGGCCGGAGGCCCGCAGTCCCGATTCTGCTCGCGATGTGAATTGATCATGCCTGAGCGCTACGATGTCGTCGTGATCGGGGCCGGGCCGGGCGGCTATGTCGCGGCGATCCGCGCGGCGCAGCTCGGCATGCGGGTGGCCTGCATCGACAAGCGCGACCGGCTCGGCGGCACCTGCCTCAATATCGGCTGCATTCCGTCGAAGGCGCTGCTGCAATCGTCGGAGAAATTCGCCGCGGCAGGCAAGGCGCTGGCCGAGCACGGCGTCAGGGTCGGCGAGGTCGGGATCGATCTCGCGCAGATGATGGCGCGCAAGGACAAGGTCGTCGACAGCCTGACCCGCGGCGTCGAGTTCCTGTTCCGCAAGAACAAGGTGGATTGGCTCAAAGGGCAGGCGCGCATCGCTGCGCCCGGCCAAATCGCGCTCGGCGGCGAAGCGGTCGAAGCCGGGGCGATTGTCATCGCGACCGGCTCGGAGAGCATCGCGCTGCCGGGCCTGGCGATCGACGAAGAGCGCATCGTCTCCTCGACAGGTGCGCTGGCATTGCCGCGCGTCCCCGAGCGGCTCGCCGTGATCGGCGGCGGCTATATCGGGCTGGAGCTCGGCTCGGTGTGGGCGCGGCTCGGCGCCAAGGTCACCGTGATCGAATATCTCGACCGCATCGTGCCGGGGATGGACCGCGAACTCGGCTCCGCCCTGCAGCGCCTGCTGACGCGGTCCGGCATCGTCTTCAAACTCGCCACCAAGGTCGCGGGCGGCACCCTCGGCAACGATGCGGTCAACCTGCGGCTTGAGCCGGCGGGCGGCGCGGGCGAAAACCTCGCCGCCGATGTCGTACTGGTTGCGGTCGGGCGCCGGCCGTTCACCGACGGCCTTGGCCTTGACGAACTCGGGGTGGCGCGCGATGCCGCCGGGCGCATCGGAGTGAATCAGGATTTCGTCACCAACATCGCCGGCATCTACGCGATCGGCGACGCGATCCGCGGCCCGATGCTGGCGCACAAGGCCGAGGAGGAGGGGATCGCGGTGGTCGAGCGCCTCGCGGGTCAAAAGACCGAGGTGCGATACGACGCGATCCCGTCGGTGGTCTATACGTGGCCCGAGGCCGCCGCGGTCGGCCGCAGCGAAGAGGAGCTGAAGGCTGCCGGCGTCGAATATCGGGTCGGTAAGTTCCCGTTTTCCGCCAACCCGCGCGCCCGCGCCAACGCCGAGACCGACGGTTTCGTCAAGATACTGGCCGACGCGGCGACCGACCGCGTGCTTGGCGTGCACATGATCGGCCCCGATGCCGGCACATTGATCGCCGAGGCGGCGCTGGCGATCGAGTTCGGCGCATCGGCCGAGGACATCGCGCGCACCTGCCACGCCCACCCGACGTTGAACGAGGCCGTCAAGGAAGCCGCGTTCGCCGTCGCCGGCCGGGCAATCCATATTTGAGCGAACCGCTGAAGGGAGCCGCCGCGATGACCGTCGATAAGCCGCATCTTGAATTCCACGCCGTCGATATGGCGAATGGCTGGACGGTGCCGCCGGGCTATCCGGCCGGCATCGAGCAGAAGATTCTCGCTGGGGGTCTCGACGAAGCCGGCAGGCGCGGCAACCGCACGCGGCTCTTGCGGTTCGCTCCCGGCGTGTTCACGACGGCGCCGTTCGTGCACGAGTATTGGGAGGAGGTGTACCTGATCTCCGGCGATCTGACCGTCGGCAACGACGCCTCTGGCAACGGCGGCGAGGCCTTCGCGCCGGGCACCTACGCCTGCCGCCCGCCGGGCGCGGCGCACGGCCCGTTCAAATCCGAGCGCGGCTGCCTGTTGCTCGAAATCCACTATTACGGATAACGCCGCTCCTGGATCGGGTATCGGGGCTTCGCTTCGCTCGCAATGACGAGTACCGGGTGTGATTGCGAGGACCCGCGGACTTGATCCGCGGGGACGAAGCAATCTCTATGATGCCCTTACTTACGGAAGATCAGCTGCAGGCGGTGGCCGTCCGGATCGTTGAAATAGATGCAATGGTCATCGCCGGGCCGGCCGCTGACCGCGACGCCGTGGCTTTCGAGCTCGACCTTCAGCGTCTCATAGCTGCCGCCGGCGACGTTGAGCGCCAGATGGTTCATGTCTCCGCCCGGCGCCGCCATGCCGGCGGGCCGCTGGAACAGCGCGACGCCCTGGGCGCCGGCGTGCAGGAACACCTGCCGCTCGTTCTCGCGGTAGACGGTCATGCCCAGCCGCTCGGTGTAGAAGCGCTTCGCGCGCTGAACATCGGCGACGTGCAGCACGATGTGGTCGATCCCGCTCGCCTCGATCATCGGAGCCTCCTCTCTGCGCCGGCTGATACAGAATGTCGCAGCCTCCTGCGGCGCTCAAGCGCGATCGCCGCAACGAAGCGCGGCCGCCGCTCGTTTGCCGTCAGGAGTCGTATGAAAACGGAGCGGCGCCATGTCGCTGGCCGCGGCGGCCACTGTCGCAACCTTGTTGATCGCCAGCCCGAGCCTGACCGACGCCGACCGGCTGGCGGCGAACGGCGGCTTTCTGCTCGGCAACGCGCAGCGCTGCGGCATCGAGAGCCAGGAGGTCGAGCGCGCCGGCCGGCTGATCCGGGGCCTGATCGCCGCCGCCACCGCCGACAGCGATGACGAGCAGGCGGCGGTCGCGCGCTTTGCCGCGTTCTTCCTGGTCAGCGCCGTCGCCGACCCGAAGAGGGAAAAGCTTGTCGCCTCCTGTTCTATCGTCAAAAGCGAGCTGAAACGCCTCGAAGCGCATCGCGTGGCGCTCGCTGGCGCGGGGGAATAGCCGGCGTCACTCGGCTGCCAGCATCGTCGCGAGAGGCCCGTCGGCGCGCGTCGCCTCGGCATAGCTGCCGTCGCCGGTCAGCCGCCCGCGTTCCATGACCAGCACCCGATCGAACCCGCGCGCCGCCTCGGGGCGCGACAGGGCCGCGACGAGACTGCGCCCGTCGGCCAGCTCGCGCCGCAGCGCGGCGAGGATGCGACCCTCCGCGGCGGGATCGAGCACCGCGGTCGCCTCGTCGAGCGCCAGCACAACGGGCCGCTTCAGCACGGCGCGGGCAATCGCGATCTTCTGGCGCTGGGCCGGCGACAGGCGCATCCCGCCGGTGCCGACTGGGTGGTCGAGGCCGATCGCCAGCACCGTGTCGCGCAAGCCCAATTCATCGAGCACCTCGGCGATGGCGCGCCGGACCCGCTCGTAAGCCTCGGCCTCGCCGCCGACGACCGCGCCGAACAGGATGTTCTGCTCGACGCGCGCCGCCGCATCGTAGCGTTCGGGATCGAAGAACTCGATGGCGTCGCGCAATGATTCCGGGAGATCGCCGGCAAATCGGTGCCGCGCGGCGACGATGCGAGCCTGCAACGCATCATCGATCAGCCCCAGCCGGTCGCGCGCGGCAACCAACTGAAGCGCCAGTTCGAGCAGCCGCGCGCGGTCGGCGGGCGGCAGGTTTTCCGGTCCGTTGCGTTTGGCGCGCGCCTGCAGCCGGTCGAGGCCGTGCAGCTCGTCGCCGCGCACAAAGCCGAAATCCTCGACCAGCTGCGGCTCGACGGTCAGACTGCCGAACAGTTCGACCATGGTTTGCGCCAACTGCAAGCCGATGCCCAGCAGATCGCGGTCAATACCGGCCTGTTGCAAGACCGCCTGCACATAGCCGTTCTCCACCAGGCTGCCATCAGCGAATACCGGTCCGACCGGCGTCCCGAACAACAGATTGTCCGCGATCGACGCATTGCGGCTGTAGCGCTGCGGGTCGAAGCGCTCGACAAAGCGCGCGAGGCCGAGCGCTGCGTGCCGCTCGGCGAAGCGGCGCCGCGCTTCGAGCAGCCGCGCCGCCGCATCGGGATGGCGCTCCGGATCGAGCCGGCCGTGCAGACCGAACAGGTACACCTCGTCAGCCAATTCGACGAGCCGCAGCACCTCGACGATACGCCCTTCGAGCGCCGCGGCGTCGCCGGCGCCGGCTTGCGCATAATCGATCCAGTCAGCCGCGGTGTCGTGCTCGCTGTTGCCCGAGCGGCGTGCCTCGTCAACGTCGCGGGCGCGCTGCGCGTGATCCGCCGCGCCGGTCGCATGCGGTCGGTAGCGCAGGCCGACCAGCAGATTGTCTCGGATGCTGCCCGAGAACAGGCTGGTGGTCGGCCCGGCATAGCCGATCAGCCGGTTCGACGCTGCGAACGGCATCGTTGCGAGATCGGCGCCGCCGATCGTGATGCGGCCGCTGGTCGGCAACGACAGCCGGGCCAGCAGTTGCGGCACGAGGTTCCTGCCGCTGTTGCCGGGACCGACCAGCGCAGCGTCGGCGCCGAGCGGCAACGCGAAGCTGACGGTGTCGAGCAGGCGGATGCCGTCGGCATCGACGAGACCGACACCGGTGAATTTCAGCTCTCCGGTGGGGCGCTGCTCGCTCGCCTCGCCCAGCAGCAGGTCGCGATCGACCAGGTCGGCGGCCTGGAACTGCTCGACCACCTGCTCGTACTTGATCGCGACGTCCTGCTGGTTCTGGTAGAAGTCGAGCAATTCGCGCCACGGCGACGACAGGTCCTTGTAGGCGGCGAGCACCGCCACCAGCGCGCCGAACGACAGATCGCCGATGATGACCAGATATCCGCCCAACAGATAGAAGAAGAACGGGATCAGCTGGTTGATGAAATTGTTGAGGAACTTGACGAAGAACTTGCGGTTGTAAATGTCGAAACGGATGTCGTAGATTTCGCCGAGGCGGCTGCTGACCTGCGCCAATTGGTGCGGGGCGGCGGCGTTGGTGCGGATCTCGACGCGTGCCGCGATGTCCTCGGCGATGCGGTCTGACAAGGTGCGCACTTTGCGCACGCGTTCGCGCCCCAATTCGCGGATGCGGCGCTGCATCTTCGGAATGAAATAAGCCTGGATCGGATAGAGCGAGATCGCCGCCGCCCCGAGCGCCGGGTTCTGCACGAACATGAATACGAAGATTGTCAACAGCGTACCGGCCTGCGCGATCGGCAATGCCAGAGCGTCGCCGATGAAGCCTCCGACCGGCTCCAGCTCGGCCGTCAGCATCGCGATGATCTGGCCGCTGGCGGTGCGGTCGAACCGGTGCAAAGGGAAGCGCAGAACGCGCTGAAACAGCTCGTAGCGCAACCGCCGCAGCATGCGCTCGCCGACCCGGCCCTTCCTGACATTGAGGTGGTATTTGAACCCGCCGTTGATCAGCACGAGCAGCAGGAAGACGGCGCATAGCAGGACGAGATACGGAAGCTGACCGAGCGGGATTCCCAGCACCACGCGCGGAAAATGTTTGCCGCCGATCGCGCCGTTGATGATCAGCTTCGGCAGATCGAGCGACAGGTAAAGGAACGGGAAGGACAGCAGCGTAACGATCACCAGGTAGAGCTGATCGCGGCGGCTGTAGCGCAGGATAAAGCGGTAGATCGACGGTTCCAGGGCGTCCGTCTTCGGCGGCGGCAGCCGGCCCTTCAAAAAGCCGGCGAGCCGTGTGCCGGGACCACATCGGCGGGTCGCGCTGCGGGCAAGGCGAAATGGCATCAACAACGCTCGGCGGTGTCCTCTCTAGGGAAACGCCCGATCGCGGCTTGCCGCGGCAACGACGCGCGGAGGAGGCGGCCGGGTGCCGCCAAAACCCCGGAACTCTCGCGCTCTCGCGATGGTTGGTTCGGGTGCAAGATCACCCTCAACCCTGAGAGGGCGCCGGGCGCCGCCGCGGCGCCTCGGCAGATTCGGGAGGCCCAGATGCCCTTTGGCCAGCATGTCCACGCCAGGCCGCGAGGCGCCTTGCTGCGAACAAGGCTGATCGGCGTCGCCGCGGTGCTGGTGCTGCTGGCCCCGGCCGCCGGATGGGGACAGGACAACGCCGGCAGCAAGAACCTGACGGCCGAGAGCAAGAAGGAAACGAGCATCCCGCTGCCGAGCCTGGCGCCGCTCGTCGAGCGCGTGCAGCCGGCAGTCG
This sequence comes from Allostellaceae bacterium, assembly GCA_035277405.1. Taxonomy (GTDB): domain Bacteria; phylum Pseudomonadota; class Alphaproteobacteria; order ATCC43930; family CGMCC-115725; genus DATARH01. The sequence continues at coordinate 6,537 of DATEKP010000434.1, forward strand.
TCAACATCTCCTCGCAGCTCAGCGAGCAGGCCGCTGCGGCTGACCAATCGGGCCAGGAGAGCGATCAGAACTCGCCGTTCGACCAGTTCATGCGGCGCTTTTTCGAGAAGCGCGGGCTGCCGCAATTCCATCGCAGGGTCATGGCGCTCGGCTCCGGCTTCATCATCGATCCCAGCGGCTATGTCGTGACCAACAATCACGTCATCGGCAACGCCACCAAGGTCACGGTGATCCTGCAGGATAATACCCGTCATCCGGCCAAGATCATCGGCCATGACGACAAGACCGATCTCGCGCTGCTCAAGATCGACGCCAAAGAAAAATTGCCGTTCGTCACCTGGGGCAACAGCGACGACGCCAAGGTCGGCGATTGGGTCATGGCGGTCGGCAACCCGTTCGGCCTCGGCGGCACGGTGACGGCCGGCATCGTCTCGGCCCTCGGCCGCAACATCAACGAAGGCCCGTACGACGATTTCATCCAGATCGACGCGCCGATCAACCGCGGCAATTCGGGCGGCCCGACCTTCAACCTGTCGGGCGAGGTGATCGGCATCAACACCGCGATCTATTCGCCCTCCGGAGGTTCGGTCGGCATCGGCTTCGCGGTCCCGTCAAACACCGCCAAGCACGTCGTCGAGCAGCTCAAGGAGCACGGTCATGTCACGCGCGGCTGGCTCGGCGTCGCCGTGCAGAACCTGACGCCGACCATCGCCAAAAGCTTCGGCATCAACGCCGAGCAGCCGCACGGCGCGCTGGTCGCCGCGGTGACCCCGGACAGCCCGGCCGCCAAGGCCGGCCTGAAGCAGGGCGATGTCATCACCGAAGCAGGCGGTCATCCGATCAACACCGTGCACGACCTGCCGCGCCTCGTCGCCGCTGCGCCGATCGGCAAAAAGCTCGACCTAAAGGTGCTGCGCGCCGGCAAGACGATGACGCTGACGCCGACGATCGCGCAAATGCCGGAGAACCTGGAACAGATGGCCCAGGTCCCGGCGGCCGAGCGGGAGACGGCGGCGCTTGGGCTGAGCCTGTCGGCGATCAGTCCGGAACTGCGCAGCAAGTACAGCATCCCGAAGGACGTCACCGGGGTGGTGGTCAGCAAGGTGGCGGGCGACAGCGCCGCCGCCGAACTCGGCATCCGCGCCGGCGACGTGATCGAGTCGATCGACCAGAAGCCGGCGGGCACGCCGACGCAGGCCGCCAGCGAATTGCAGCAGGCCGCCGCCAAGGGCAGCATCCTGCTGCTGCTCAACCGGCAAGGGCGGAGCCAATTCGTGGGCCTGTCGACAACCCCGGGGGTCGGCAGCGGCAATCCCGGGTAGCCGCGCCGGTAACGCAGAGGACGCGGGACCAATTTCCTTCCCAAAGCCCCTCGGCCGGGCTCGACCCGTGGGCCTTCAGCCCACGGAC
>DATEKP010000435.1:0-4410 GCA_035277405.1 Allostellaceae bacterium
CGCTGGTCGAAGATCACGATGCGCCAATAGGCCGGGTCGAAAAAGCGGCGGTGCACCGGGGTCGCCCCGGCGCCCGGCCCGCCGTGCAGGAAGAGGACCGGCGGCCCCTGCGGGTTGCCCGATTCCTCCCAGTACATCGTATGCCGCTCGTCGAGCCTGAGGCGGCCGGTGCGGTAGGGCTCTATCGGCGGAAACAAGTCGCGGCGATTCGTCATCGCGCTCAGTGTAGGGGGGCGCGCGCCGCAGGGATAGGGGCGGCTGGCAGGCGCCGGCCGGCTGTGACATCATCAAGGCCTGCGGCCGAGGAGATGCGCGATGCGGCTCAGCCCCGAGCAATTGAAGGCGTTCGACGAGGACGGCTACCTGTTTCTGCCGGAATGCTTCGGCGAGGAGGAGGTGGCGCTGTTGCGGAGCGAGGCCGAGGCGATCTACCGCTCCGAGCGGCCAGAGGTATGGCAGGAGAAATCGGGAGCGCCGCGCACTGCCTTCGCCGCCCACACCTACAACGAGGGCTTTCGCCTGCTCGGCGCACATCCGCGGCTGATCGAGCCGGTCGAGCAATTGTTCGGCGAACAGCTTTACATGCACCAGTACAAGGTCAACGCCAAGGCGGCGTTCGACGGCGACATCTGGCAATGGCACCAGGATTACGGCACCTGGGCGCGTGACGACGGCATGCCGGAGCCGCGGGCGATGAACATCTCGGTGTTCCTCGACGAGGTCATGGCGATCAACGGCCCGTTGATGTTCATCCCGAAGAGCCACAAATTCGGCGTGCTGCCGGCCGGGCATGACGAGGCGACGACCTCCTATCCCTTATGGACGCTCGACCATGCCACGATCGCCCGGCTGGCCGACGCCGCGGGCATCGTCGCGCCGGTCGGCAGGCCGGGCGCCGTCTTGATGTTCCACGGCAATCTGGTGCACGCCTCGACCGCCAACATCACGCCCTACCCGCGCAAGATAGTCTACCTGACGCTGTGCGCGGTCTCGAACCATATCCGCACGCCGACCCGCCCCGAGTGGATCGCCCACCGCGACTTCGCGCCGATCACGCCGGTCGCCGACGACGCGCTGATCCAATACGCCCGCGCGCATCGCATGGCGGCCGAATGACGCGCGAGCGCCCCTCACCCTGTCCCTCTCCCGCCGAACGGGGAGAGGGAACGCTCTGCCCGGCCGCGCCATCACTCTCCCTCTCCCCGCGTGCGGGGAGAGGGCTGGGGTGAGGGGCCAACACCGCCTACAGGATTGCTGAGATGGCCCTGAAACGCATGGTGCTGCAGATCGGCATGGGGACGGACATCCGCGGCCGCGATTACACGACGGCGGCGGTGCGGGCATTGCGCGACGCGCTGTGGCACAACTCGCTGCCGATCGCCGGCGCGTTCGGCCAGCCGGCCGATGCGATGCGGGTCGAGGTCAGGATCGGCGTGCCGCGCCCGGACCTCGTGGACAAGGACGCGGTGCTGGCGGTCTTGCCGCACGGCAGCGGCACGGTGGAGGTCGTCGAAGGCGGCCTCGAAATCGCCAATGACGAGGGGACGAACGCGACCGTCGTCGCCAACGCCGCCGCGATCGTGCGGCTCGACCTGCCGGCGGGAGGCTGACGATGCCGCTCAAACGGATCATTACCGAATTCGGCACCGGCAACGACCTGCACGGCGGCGACTACACGAAGGCCGCGGTGCGCGCAGTCAATGACGCGATCCACCACAGTTCGCTGTCGTTGATCCGCAGCCTCGGCATCGATTCCGGCGCGATGCAGGTCGAGGTGACGATCGGGGTGCAGCGCCCCGAGCGGGTCGATGCCGAAGCGGTCAGGGCGGCATTGCCGCATGGGCAGGTCAGCGTCCGGGTCGTCAAAGGCGGCCTCGACGTTCCCGACGAGACGGCGCGCGACAATGCCGTGATCGCCAGCGCCGCGGTCGCCGTACGGCTCGACCTCCCGGAGGCGTAGCGGAACGGCCGCGGTTTTCGTCTTGTTGATCGACTGTTGGTATCGGGTAGGCGCCGCATGGACAGCCTGAAGCGTGTTGCCGTCGCGTTTGCCGTTGCCGTCGCGGCGGCCTGGGCGATGGTGGCCTATTCGGTCGCCGAGACCACGACCGAGCTGCCGCCCGAGACGCCGTCGCACCAGACCGTGCCCGAGGCCGCCGCGCCCGGCGGCAGCGGCAGCTCGGCCGAACCGCTGAGCCGCCAGCTCGGACGATCCGGCGGCGTCATCAAGCCGCCCAATGGCATCGATCCCGGCTTGACCCAGGCGCCGCCGGCCGAGGGCCGCACCCCGGTCATCAGGCCGCCCGGCAAGGATAGGGGCATCAACCCGAAATAGCCCGTGATCGGATCGAACTGCAAAACCTTCGACCGCGGATTTCTGCAATCGGGAAATGCTGTAGTGTCCTGAACCAGAAGTTCGTTCGATTAAATTGTCGTCCCGGCGATAGCCTGGCGAAAGCCGGGACCCACTGGCCGAGCAGATTAAGGCTCGCGCTGTGCGTCCCGTCGCTGACCGCCAGCGTGCCGCCGGTGCCGGCCCCGTTCGCCATCGGCGCGGCGCGCCGATCGTCCGCCTCGACCGCGACGGCCGGCGCTCGCTCGGCATTTCCGCTGGGGCCTGATCCGATACTGGGCAAAGGACAAATCCATCGGCCCGCGGCAATGCCGGCGGCATTACCCGCGACCTGTTGATCGGTGCGGTGCCGCCGGCGGCGATCAGCGACTGGCGCTACCTGGCGGTGTCGCTGCTCGCAGGAATCGTCACCTTCTGCTGGCCTTCCGGCATCGATCGAATGAACAGCCCGGTGCTCTTGTTCGATGCCGCGGGGCTGGCCCTGTTCGCGGTGTCGGGCACGCAAAAGGCGCTGACCTTCGCCCTCAACCCGGTCATGGCTGCGCTCCTCGGCACTGACCGGGATCGGCGGCGGCATGACCCGCGACGTGCACGCGACAACCGGTCGAAGGAGTGACGCAGGTCAGCTCAACGGCGCGGCGGCGCGCTGCTGCCGGTCCGCTCGGCGCCGGCGGGCGTCTCGTTCTTCGCCGCGTGCAGCTTGCCGGTGCGATCGGCGTCGGCCTGGCACATGAAGGCGCCGTGCTTGGTGTGTCCGAACGCGCTGCTGCCGGCGAAATGGTAGACGTGGGTCTTGGTGTTGACCCAGACGACCGTGCCGCTGCCGCAATGCGCCTTTGCTTCGCTCTCCGAGGCGAAGCGGTCGGCCGACTTCCCGGGTTGAGCGGCAGCCGAGGTCTCGGTACTCGGCGCGGCCATCGTGCTCCGGTGCGTGTAGTTGGCGGGCTGCGCTGCAAGCGCGAGGGCGGTGCCGCCGAGAAACGCGGCCGTGGCGATCAGTGACGTGCGCAACATTTGGGCTTCCGTGCAACAAATTCTTCAGGCGTTGGTCGAAATTCTTCAGGCGTCGGTCGCTTGTTCGGACTGCATGGTCGCGACCTCGTGCTGGTCGGGAACGCGCTGGTTTGGCGTCAGACGATCGACGATCAGCGGCAATGCCTGCGCGAGCAGCGGCAAGAGCTGCGCCCGGCCGATCCCGGTCTGCTGCGACAGGCGGTCGATGGTTTGGCCGCCGACGGCCTGGTGCACCTGATCCGGCGTGACGGGCTGGTTGGTGCCCGAGCCGATCCAGGAGCGGACCACGTCGCCGAGACCGCCCTGCTCGAAACGCTGCACCAGTTCGTTGAGGCCGCCGGAGACGGCGGCCGGCGAATGGTTGCTTGAGGCGTCGGGTCGCTCGGCGCTGCCGCTCTCATCGGCGAGCATCCCGAGCAGGGCGCGGCCGATGCCGCCATGCGCGCCTTGGGCGGTCCCTGCGCCGAGCAGGTTGTCCAGAAGACCCATCGCCGGAGTCCTCCCGTTTGGTTTTCGCTGCACGGGCAACGCGCGCCCGCAACGTTCGGCGCAAGAGAAGCGCTGAAGTTGAAATCCCCCCATGGCCCGGCCCGCCTGCGCGAGCAGGATCAGCGCCACACGCAGTCGGCACGGAGATCGGCAATGCCACGCGCCATTGGAGGGGCTTCCTGCGCCTGTCGCTTGTCACCTGTCCGGTCTATCTCGTGCCGGCGACGACGCGCACGCGCTCGATCCGGCTGCATCAGGTCTGGGCACCGCGGGCACCGCGGGCCCAGCCGAAGTCGTCCCTTCAGGATGACGAGGATGACGCGGAACACCAGATCGCGAGCCGGCGGCCGTGCCAAGGATCGCCAGCCGCGCTGACCGGGCCGGGCGAGCGAGGACTGGATGAGGCCGAGCGGCAATTATTCGCCGCCGCGCGGGCCATTTCGATCCCTCGACCTTCCAGGATCGCTATCAAGCGGCGTTGCGCGAGCTGATCGAGGCCAAGCTGCGCGGCTTGGGGCTGACCGGTCTTTCACGCGACGAAGAACAGATTGCCG
>DATEKP010000436.1:0-5041 GCA_035277405.1 Allostellaceae bacterium
TTTCTCTCATTGCAAACATAGGCTTACGTCATCCTGCGGAGGGTTCCGGCGGAACGTCGGAACCCGTCTCGAAGGACGCAAAACCACGATGCAGCGGCAATTTGAGACATTCCCCGTTGCTGCCGCGCGCTTCGCCTGGAACGCCCGGCGGCGCGGCGCCGTTTCGCAATCCCGGCCGGAGCACGAGCGCGCGCCTTGCAACAGATCGCCCCTTCGCCCAGCCGCGACGGATCGCGCGGCCGTCATCGCATGCCGTTCGGCGCCGAAGTGCAGGCGGACGGCGGCGTCCGCTTCCACCTGTGGGCGCCGGCGCACGCCGCGGTCTCGGTCGAGATCGACGGCGGCGAATTGCTGCGGCTGCGTCCCGTCGGCGAAGGCTGGCACGAATTGACCACCGGCCGGGCGCGGCCCGGCTCGCTCTACATCTTCGTGCTGCCCGACGGCTCGCGGGTGCCCGACCCGGCCTCGCGCCATCAGCCGCGGGACGTGCACGGGCCGAGCGAGGTCATCGACCCGACCGCTTATGAATGGAACGACGCGGGCTGGCAGGGGCGGAATTGGGAGGAGGCGGTCATTTATGAGCTGCATGTCGGCGCCTTCACCCCGGGGGGTACGTTCGCCGCCGCGATCGGCAGGCTCGACCATCTGGCCGCCCTCGGCGTCACCGCGATCGAGTTGATGCCGGTCGGCGACTTCCCCGGCCGGCGCAACTGGGGCTATGACGGCGTTCTGCCCTACGCTCCAGACGCCGCCTATGGCCGGCCGGAGGCGCTGAAGGCCCTGGTCGACGCCGCGCATCGGCGGGGGCTGATGGCATTGCTCGACGTCGTCTACAACCATTTCGGGCCGGAGGGCGCCTATTTCGGCAAGACCGCCCCGCAATTCTTCACCGAGCGGCACAAGACGCCGTGGGGCGCGGCGATCAACATGGACGGCGAGAGCGCCGCGACGGTCCGCCAATATTTCATCCACAACGCGCTCTACTGGCTCGAGGAGTTTCATTTCGACGGGCTGCGGCTCGACGCGGTGCACGCGATCCGCGACGACAGCCCGAAGCACTTCCTGACCGAACTCGCCGAGCGGGTGCGCGCGGCCTTTCCCCAACGCGCGATCCACCTGATCCTCGAAAACAACCGCAACGAGGCGAGCCGGCTGGTGCGCGACGCGGACGGCGCACCGCGCCGGTTCACGGCGCAATGGAACGACGATGTGCATCACGCGCTGCACGCCGCCGCTACCGGCGAGCGGGCCGGCTACTACGCCGATTATGTCGGCCGCACCGACCGGCTCGGCCGCGCGCTGGCCGAGGGCTTCGCGTTCCAGGGCGAGACGATGCCGTACCGCGGCCGGCCGCGTGGCGAGCCGAGCGCCGCCCTGCCGCCCACCGCGTTCGTCGCGTTCGCGCAAAACCACGACCAGATCGGCAATCGCGCGTTCGGCGAGCGCCTCGTTGCGCTCGCCGCGCCGGAGGCGGTGCGCGCGGTCGGCGCCGTCTATCTGCTGCTGCCGCAAATCCCGCTGCTGTTCATGGGCGAGGAATGGGGGGCCGAGCAGCCCTTCCCGTTCTTCTGCGACTTCGCCCCGCCGCTGTCGGAGGCGGTCAGCGCCGGCCGGCGCGAGGAATTCGCGCGCTTTCCGGAATTCGCCGACCCGGCGGCCCGGCAGCGCATCCCCGACCCCGCGGCCGAGGCGACCTACCTCTCGGCCAAGCTCGCCTGGGACGATGTGGGCCGCGAGCCTTATGCCGGCTGGCTCGAATGGCATCGCCGCATCCTCACCGTGCGCCGCCGCGAGATCGTGCCATTGCTCGCCGGCATGCGCGCCGGCGGCGAATATCGCGTGATCGGCGACAGCGCGGTGACCGTGCATTGGCGATCCCACGGCGCGCCGTCACTCGTAGTAGAGTCGTCACCCCCGCGAACGCGGGGGTCCAGGGGCAGCCGCACGTCGCCCGCCCTGGATTCCCGCGTGCGCGGGAATGACGACCCCATACGTGCCGACAAGAAACTGAGATTGGACGCGAATCTTTCGTCTGTGTCGGTGACGGGATTCCCGCCGGTGTCCGGGCGCGTCATTTGGCGCGAGGGGCCGGCGGGCGATGACGGCAGCTTCGGCCCTTTTGCGGTGCGCTGGTCGATCGATGGCTGAGGATGACGGCGACCCGCCGCCGCGGGCAACCTACCGGCTGCAATTCCGCGAGGAATTTGGGTTCGACGATGCCGCCGCGCTGGCGCCCTATCTGGCGCGGCTCGGGATCAGCCATCTCTACGCCTCGCCTTACCTCGCGGCGCGGCCGGGCAGCCCGCATGGCTACGACATCGTCGATCACGAGCGGCTCAATCCCGAGCTCGGCGGCGAGGCTGCCTTCGCCCGCATGGTAGCGGCCCTACGCGACAACGGCCTCCAGCAGATCCTCGATTTCGTGCCGAACCACATGGGGGTCGGCGGCGCCGACAACCCGCTGTGGCTCGACGTGCTCGAATGGGGGCCGGATTCGGCCTGCGCCGGCTGGTTCGACATCGATTGGGAGCCGGATCGGCGCTACCTGCACGACAAGCTTCTGGTGCCGTTCCTCGCCGACCAGTACGGGCTGGAACTGGAGCGCGGCGCGCTTCGGCTGCGGTTCGACGCCGCGGCCGGGGCGTTTGCGGTGTGGGCCTACGATACCCACAAACTGCCGATCTGCCCGCTGTTCTACCCGGACATTCTCGGCGAGGAGGACCCGGTGCTGGAACGGCTCGGCGACTCCTTCGCCGAATTGCCGGCGTGGCGGCCGCGGATCGAGCGCCGCGCCGCGCAGTTGAAGGCCGGCCTGGCCGATGCCGCCGGCACGCAGCCGGCGGTTGCCGCGGCGATCGCGGCCGCAATCGTCCGCATCAACGGGCGCGACGGCGAATTTGCGACGTGGCAGCGCCTCGACGTGCTGATCGGCCGGCAATATTGGCGCCTGGCGCATTTCCGCGTCGCCGCCGACGACATCAACTACCGCCGCTTCTTCAACATCAACGAACTCGCCGGGCTGCGCATGGAATTGCCCGAGGTGTTCGAGCACGCCCACCGGCTGGTGTTCCGCCTGATCGGCGACGGCTCGCTCGCCGGGCTGCGCATCGACCACATCGACGGGCTGCTCGACCCGGCCGGCTATCTGCATCGCCTGCGCGAGGCGGCACCACGCCGCGATTTCTACCTCGTCGTCGAGAAGATTTTGGCGCCGCACGAGAGCCTGCGCGAGGACTGGCCGGTCGCCGGCACGACCGGCTACGACTTCGCCGGCCTGGTGCTCGGATTGCTGGTCGATCCGGCCGGCGAGGCGCCGCTCAGCGACGCCTACGAGCGGTTCGCCGGGCCGGCGGCGCCGTTCGACGAGATCGTGCGCGCCGCGAAACTGCGCATCATGGACCACGAGATGGCGAGCGAACTCAACGTGCTGGCGCGCGAGGCCGGGCGCATCGCCCGGCAGAACCCGCGCACCGCCGATTTCACGCGCAACATTCTGCGCCGCGCGCTGCGCGCGACGATCGCCGCGTTTCCGGTCTACCGCACCTATGTGGATGCGCGAGGCGCGCCGAGCGAGGCCGACCGCCGCGACCTCGATTGGGCGATCGCCCAGGCGCGGCGCCACGAACCCTTGGTTGATCCGAGCGTCTTCAATTTTGTCCACCGGCTGCTGTCCGGCGATCTGGTCGCCGAGCCGCGCAGCGGCTTCAGCCGCGAAGCGGTGCTGCGGCACGCGATGCGGGTGCAGCAGTACAGCGGTCCGGTCATGGCGAAGGGCCTCGAGGACACCGCGTTCTACCGCTACAACCGCTTGATCGCGCTGAACGAGGTCGGCGCCCGTCCCGACGAGTTCGGCGTCAGCATCGCCGCGTTCCACCACGCCAACCGCCGGCGCGCCGAGCGCTGGCCGCACGCGATGCTGGCGACATCGACGCACGATATGAAGCGCGGCGAGGACGCGCGCGCCCGCCTCGCCGTGCTGTCGGAGATGGCCGAGGAGTGGAGCGAGCGCGTCCCGACCTGGAGCCGCCTGTTGCGGGCGCGGCGCGGCGATGTCGAGGGCACCGCGCCGCCCGAGCGCAACGACGAGTACCTGTTCTACCAGCTCTTGGTCGGCACCTGGCCGCTCGAATTGCTCGACGGCGAGCCGGATGGCGCGGCGCTGGCCTCCTACGCCGGGCGCGTCAAGGCCGCGATGGTCAAATCGATCCGCGAGGCCAAGCTGTATTCGAGCTGGACGATGCCCGACCCGCGTTACGAGGAGGCCGCGCTGTCGTTTGTCGAGGGCGCGCTCGATCCGGCGCGCGCCGGCGCGTTTCTCGCCAGCTTCCTGCCGTTTGTCTGGCGGGTGGCCGAATTGGGCGCGCACAACACGCTGGTGCAGACCGTGCTGAAGCTGACGGTTCCCGGCGTGCCGGACATCTACCAGGGCGCCGAGTTGTGGGATTTCAGCATGGTCGATCCCGACAACCGCCGCCCGGTCGATTACCGGCTGCGGACGCGGCTGCTCGACGAGGTGACGGCCGACCTCGCGGCGGACCGGCCGGCGGCGATGCGCGCCTATGCGGGGTCGTGGCGCGACGGCCGGCTGAAGCTCGCCGTCACCACGACGCTGCTCGCCTGCCGCCGGGCATATCCGGGGCTCTTTGCGGCGGGTGGCTACGAGCCCCTGGCCGCCGACGGGCCGGATGCCGACCGGGTCTGCACCTTCCTGCGCACGAACGGCGAGGAGGCTATGATCGTGGCGGTTGCGCGGTTCCCGAAGCGGCTCGCCGAGGATGCGCTGTGCCCGGAAAGCCGCATCGCGCTGCCCGAGATGCCGCATCGAGCCGGCTGGTACGACGCACTCTCCGGGGCGGCGTACGGCCCCTGCGCCGCGCTCGATGCCCGGCGCCTGTTCGCGCTGCTGCCGGCCGCAGTGCTGTGCCCGCGCCCGAGCCAGCAGAAATCGTCCTTCCCGCGAAAGCGCACGGCTGTCCGGTTAAATTTGCTGCGTCCCGAATTGACTCTTTTTCGGACGTAGTGGCTATCCAAAGCCCCCTCG
>DATEKP010000437.1:0-2822 GCA_035277405.1 Allostellaceae bacterium
CCGAGCCGCACCAAGCGGCCGCGCAACGCGAACGGGTCGATGCGAAACGGCTGGACCAGATCGTCAGGTCTGGGGTGATCTTCAGACGGCAAAACAAAAGCTCCGCGTTAATAGCCCCTCTCCCGCATCGCGGAAGAGGGAGGGGCCCAGCGCGCAGCGCTGGGAGGGTGAGGGTTTATCGGCCGGGAGACCCTCACCCGTCCGCGGGCTGCCGCCCGCTGCCACCCTCTCCCGCGGTGCGGGAGAGGGGCTTGGGATCACCCCAAGCACCAGGCGAGGATTCCCTTCTGCACGTGCAGCCGGTTTTCCGCCTCGTCCCATACCACGGATTGCGGGCCGTCGATGACCCCGGCCGTCACTTCCTCGCCGCGCTTCGCCGGCAGGCAATGCATGAATATGGCGTCCGGCTTGGCCTTTGCCATCAGCGCCTCGTCCACCCGGTAGGGGGCGAGCAGGTTGTGGCGGTTGACGCTGGCCTCGGCCCCCATCGACACCCAGGTGTCGGTGACGACGCAATCGGCGCCGGCCACCGCCTCGTCCGGCTCGCCGCCGAGGCTGATCCGGCCGCCTTCGCGGCGCGCCCAGTCGATTACCGGAAGCGGCGGCCGCAACTCCTCCGGACAGGCGAGGCGCAGATCGAAGCCGAAGCGCACCGCGGCGTGAATCCAGCTGACCGCGACGTTGTTGCCATCGCCGCTCCACGCCACGACCGTCTCGGGCAGCGGCCCCTTCTTCTCCTGCAGCGTCATCACGTCAGCCATGATCTGGCACGGGTGCGACGCGTCGGTCAGGCCGTTGATGACCGGCACCGTGGCGTAGCGCGCCATGTCGTCGAGCTTTGCCGCATGGTTGGTGCGGATCATGATCGCATCGACATAGCGCGACAGCACCCGCGCCGTGTCGGCGATCGTCTCGCCGCGCCCCAACTGGCTGTCGGCGGTGCCGAGCACGATCGTGTCGCCGCCCAATTGCCGCATCGCCACCTCGAACGAGACGCGGGTGCGGGTCGACGGCTTCTCGAAGATCAGCGCCAGCGTCTTGCCGTCGAGCGGCCGGTCGCGCCGCCCGTGCTTGTACGCAAAGCCGAGATCGAGGATCTCGCGCAGTGCGCTGGTCTGGTACTGGTCGATGTCGAGAAAGTGGCGCGGCGGGCCGGGCTCGCGCCGGTCCCCCAGCGGGGCCGCGCCGGCGGCGACCGCCCTCACGATGCGGGCCATTGCCGCGCCACTTTGTCGAGGATGGCCATGCCTTCCGCGATCTCGGCTTCGCCGACGACGAGCGGCGGCAGGATGCGCAATACATTATCGCCCGCGGTCAGGCACAGGAGGCCCTCGGCCCGCAATTTGGCGACGAAATCGCCGGCCGTGACCTCCGGTTGGCAGCGGATGCCGAGTAACAAACCCGAGCCGCGCAATTCGGCGAACAGCTTCGGATGGGCGGCGACCAGCCCTTCGAGCTTTTGCCGCAGCGCCCCCGCGGTACGCTCGACCCGCGCGAAGAACCCCGGCTCCAGCATCACGTCGAGCACGGCGTTGCCGGCCGCCACGGCCATCGGGTTGCCGCCGAAGGTCGAGCCGTGCGTTCCGGCCGTCATGCCGACCGCCGCCTTTTCACTGGCGAGGCAGGCGCCGATCGGGAAGCCGTTGCCGAGCGCCTTGGCGACCGCCATCACGTCGGGCGCGACACCGGCCCACTCGTGCGCGAACAGGCGGCCGGTGCGGCCCATGCCGCACTGCACCTCGTCATATACCAGCACCAGGCCGAACTCGTCGCAGATCGCGCGCAGCCCCTTCAGGTAATCGGCCGACGGCGCGCGCACGCCACCCTCGCCCTGCACCGGCTCGACCAGGATCGCCGCTGTTCGATCCGTCACGGCGGCCCGCATCTCGTTGAGATTGTTGAACGCAACATGGTCGAACCCGTCCATGACCGGGCCGAACCCCTTGAGGTAGGCCTCGGCGCCGGCGGCGGCCAAAGTCGCGAAGCTGCGGCCGTGGAACGAACCGTGGCAGCCGATGATCCGGTAGCGCTCGGGATGGCCGGTGGCGCTCTGGTATTTCCGCGCCACCTTGATCGCCAGCTCGACCGCCTCGGCGCCGGAATTGTTGAAGAACACGGTGTCGGCAAAGCTGTGCGCGGTGAGCCGCTCGGCCAGGCGCTGCTGCCCCGGTATCTGGAACAGGTTGGAGACGTGCCAGAGCTTCTTGGCCTGCTCGGTCACCGCCTCGATTAGATGCGGATGGCAGTGGCCCAATGAGGTGACGGCGATGCCGCTGGTGAAATCGAGAAACTTGCGGCCGTCTGTGGCATAGAGATAGCAGCCTTCGCCCCGGTCGACGGCGACGTCCCACCGGGCATAGGTCGGCATGACAGCTGGAATCACGGATGTTCTCCTGCGCGAAAAGGAATGGCGAAAGCGGATGGAGCGGACGCCCTAACGTCGTCGTCGGGCCGCCCGCGGCGCGGGCCGTCGCGCCGCCATTCGCAGCCGGCTCATGCCGGGATCGCGCATCATCGCCGCTCTCCTCGCCGCCGCGGGCCGGCCGAGCGGCGCCCCGGTGCATCGGGCAGGAAAGTCGCGGAGTATGGGTATGCCCCCTACGGCTGTCAATTCCGCCGCTGACCGTTTGCTTGAGGACGTTGTCATTCCCGCGCAAGCGGGAATCCAGAACGAGCGACGTCCGGTTGCCCCTGGACCCCCGCTTTCGCGGGACCTTTGCATAACCCGCTAATCGCCTCGGACAAACGCCTGTGGGTCCTTCGAGACGCCCGCTTCGCGGGCTCCTCAGGATGAGGGCTTTTCTTAATGCCATCAACGATGT
>DATEKP010000438.1:0-2368 GCA_035277405.1 Allostellaceae bacterium
CCGGTGCGCTCGGCGGCCGACGGGGTGCGGATCTGCGTCGGTTGCGCGGCGGCGCGTTGCGGCAGGTTCACGACCGCCGCGGCCGCGGCCGGCGCCACCGTGCCGTGCGGCGCCTGCACGTTCTGGCGCACGTTGCGCTGCTCGGTGACCGGTGCCGCCAGCACGACCGGCCCGCGATGCTGCCAGAAATTGCCGGGCGCCAGCTCGACATTGTTGGTGATGCGGCTGTACTCGTTGCGGTTGATCGTGATGCGGCGGTCACGCCAATCGGGGCGGCTCCAGCCCCACAGCGGCGCGACGATGCCGTAGCCGACGCTGACCTCGATGCCGGGCGTCAGCGTCTCAGCGACGAAATTCGGCGGCGGCGGGATGAATACCGGCGGATAAGCCGGATACGGCCACGCGCCGTAGACGACCGTCGGGTTGTAGACCGGGACGAAAATGCGATCGGGCTCGGCCGAGGTGATGATGATGACCGATCCCTCCTCGCGCACCGCGAGGTGGCGGAACGTGCGCAATTTGCCGGACCGGTAGGCGAGGTGGCGCAGCGATTGGACGCGCATCATCACGTCCGCCTGCTGGGTGGCGAACGCGACGCCGAGCGCCTGCGTCCACTCGATGTGCTCGCTCAGCATGGCGATGACCCCGGGGAAGGCGACCAGCGCCTTGACGCTCGGCTCCCAGGGCAGCGGCTCGAGCGCCGCGGCGAGCGCTTCGCTCTTGAGATTGGCGTGGCCCGCCTGCTGCAGCCATTGCGCCGCCTCGGCGATCTGTTGCGGGTAGGTCGCCGCCATCAGCACTTGCGTCAACAGCTGATCCGGGTAGAGCGCGATCGGCGCGACCAATTGATCGATCTGCTGCCGCGTGTATTGCGGCATTGCGCGGTTCGTCGCGTGGTTCACTGCGGCCGCCGCCTCGCCGCGGGTCGGCGGGGCCTGCGCCAGCGCGATGCCGGGTGCGATCAGCAGAAACGGCAGCACCTGCGCCATAATGCGCAACCGAAAGGACGTCATAGCCACTCCCTCTTCCAAGCTTGCGGGGACGGCCCCGCGCATCCTCGCAGGGCCGGCGTTTTCCGCCGTTATGGAAAAGAACAGGTGATCGACGCCGGCAATTCCGAAACCCGGCGAAGATTGCACGGCGAGCGGCAGCGACCCCGCCCCGGAACACGCCTTCCGCGGGCGCCGTTACCCAGTTGCCGCACGGCAGGTACAGCAGGGAATGGGAAGGCATGGCGGTCACCGACGCATTCGCCCCGGCGTTGGCGCCCGGCGCCGCCTCGTCGGCGCCGAGCCGCGCGCAACGGCGCGAGGCGGCCGGATTGCAGGAGGAACTCGCGCGCCGGATCGCCGGCGAGGTGCGCTTCGACGCCGGCAGCCGGGCGCTCTACGCGACCGACCTGTCGATCTATCGCCAGGCGCCGGTCGGCGTCGTGATCCCGCGCAGCGTCGCCGATGTCGAGGCAGCAGTCGCGCTGTGCCGCGAGCACGGCGCCGCGATCCTCGGCCGCGGCAGCGGCACCAGTCTCAGCGGCCAGACCTGCAATGTCGCGGTCGTGCTCGATTTTTCGAAATACATGAACCGCGTGCTGGACCTCGACCCCGCGGCGCGGCGGGCGCGGGTCGAGCCGGGCGTGATCAACGACCAGCTGCGCGAGGCGGCGCGCCAGCACGGGCTGACCTTCGCCCCCGACCCGGCGACACACAAATACTGCACGCTCGGCGGCAACATCGGCAACAACTCGTGCGGCGCCCACACGGTCATGGGGGGCAAGACCGTCGACAATGTCGAGGAATTGGAGGTCCTGACCTATGACGGCCTGCGCCTGACAGTCGGCGCGACTGCGGACGAGCAATACCGCGCGATCCTGCGCGGCGGCGGCCGGCGCGCCGACATCTACCGCCGCCTGATGGCGCTGCGCGACCGTTACGGCGACGAAATCCGCCGCCGCTATCCCGACATCCCGCGCCGCGTCTCCGGCTACAATCTCGACGACCTGCTGCCGGAAAAGGGTTTTCACATCGCCCGCGCGCTGGTCGGATCGGAGAGCACCTGCGCGCTGACATTGGCCGCGACGGTGCGCCTCCTGCCCGACCCACCGGCGCGCGCGCTCTTGCTGGTCGGCTACCCCGACATTGCCAGCGCGGCCGACGACGCCAACGAATTGCGCGGCCTCGGCCCCGACGCGCTCGAAGCCTTCGACGGCCACGTCATCGACAACATGCGCAGGAAGGGCCAACACTCGCCCGGCATCGCGCTGCTGCCCGAGGGCCATGCCTGGCTGATGGTCGAGTTCGGCGCCGATGAGCAGGGCGAGGCCAACGACAAGGCGGAAAGGGCGGCAGCGCGCTTAAGGCGCTTCGGCAGC
>DATEKP010000439.1:0-10553 GCA_035277405.1 Allostellaceae bacterium
CGACTACACGCTGATCGAACCGCGCGCGCGCAGCCCGAAATCGAAAAGCTACGCCGACAATTTCCGCTATGACCGCGTGCGCAGCTGAGGCCTCGGCTCCCGCCGCTTGCGCGCGCCCGGTTCTGCCGCCGACCCCGTAGCTCAGCTGGATAGAGCACCTGCCTTCTAAGCAGGTGGCCGCAGGTTCGAATCCTGCCGGGGTCGCCAGTTTTTCAAGAAGTTAGAGCATCGTTGCCTTGGGTGGGATCGTCATTCCCGCGCAAGCGGGAGTCGAGGGGCAGTCGACATACCGCCTGCGCTGGACCCCCGCTTCCGCGGGGGTGAGGGCGGGTTTCCGCAATCGGGAATGCTCAACGGAGAGCCGAGACGTTCAAATGGCGTCCAAGGCGCGCTCGGTCGAGCATCGCGGCGCGGCACTTTGGAACCGGCACCAGCCGACATAGTATCGGCGCAGGTGTGATGATCACCTGTTGCATTGCGACCAGAGAGCCTCGGCCGTGTCGTCGCGCTGATTTGCGGGAGAATAGCTTATGGAGACCGCCGAGACGCGCCAGACCAAGTCGATTGTGCTGCGGCCGGTCGGACGCCTCGACAGCGTCACCAGCGTCGAGTTTCAAGCAGAGCTGCTGGCTGCCGTGGCGATCCCCGCCGATGTCGTCGTCGACTTCTCGGCTGTCGAGTATATTTCGAGCGCCGGACTGCGCGCGTTGATGACGGCGGCGAAGCTGAAATCTCCCGATCGCCATATCGCCGTCGCTGCGCTGAACGACTTCGTGCGCGAAATTTTCACAATCGCGCGATTCCTGCACGTCGTGACGATCGTTGCCCGCGTCGAAGACGCCGACGATGCGTGGCGCGCCACGGCGGGGGCCGCTTCGGCGCCGCCAGCCGCGAGGCCGCAAGGTTCGGACGCGATCCATTGCGTCCGTTTTTGGGGGAGCCGCGGCTCGTTGCCCGCGCCGATCGGGGCGGCCGCGGTGCGCGACAAAGTCGCCGCCGCGCTGCTCGCCGCACGCGGCCGCAATTTCGAAACCAAGGAAGCGATCTTCGATTTCATCGACCGCGAGCTGCCGTTTGCGGTGCACGCGACGTTTGGCGGCAACACCAGCTGCGTCGAGATCGCCTGTGGCGGCGATGAATACGTGCTGTGCGATCTCGGCACCGGCGCCCGCGAATTCGGCAACCGCGTCCTGACCGAGCACGGGGTGGGGAAGAAGCACTGCTTCAATGTGTTTCTGTCGCACGTGCATTGGGATCACATCATGGGGTTCCCGTTTTTTGGGCCGGCCTACATCCCGGGAAACGTCATACGAATCCATGGCTGCCATAGCGTGCTGCAGGAGGCGATGCAGCGGCAGCAGTCCGATCCCTGCTTCCCGGTCGACTTCCGCTCGCTCGGCGCCACGATCGAATGCGTTCCGCTCGAAGCGGGCAAGACTTACGAGGTGGCCGGCCTGTCAGTCACCCCGATCAAGCAGTTCCACGCCGGCGATTCCTACGGATATCGCTTTGCCACGGATAGAGGGGCCGTCGTCTATTCGACCGATTGCGAGCACAAGTATAAAGCGCTCGACGAGACTTACCCCTTCGTTCCTTTCTTCCGGGACGCTGGGGTATTGATCTTCGACGCAATGTACTCCCTTGCCGACGCAATATCGGTCAAGGAAGATTGGGGCCATTCCAGCAATATTGCCGCCGTCGAGCTGGCCCAGCTGGCGCGGGTCAAACGCCTTGTGCTGTTTCACCATGAACCGGCCTATAACGACCAAATGATCGAGGCGGTTCTGCGCGAGACGATCCGCTTCGAGGAGATCAGCCGCGCCGACCACAAGGTCGAGGTGATCGCCGCCTATGACGGGCTCGAGATAGAGATTTGATCGGCCGCCGCCAGGTGCACCGAGCCATCGTGTATTTGCGAGCGCCGGGTCGTGCGCCGGCATTGGCGCTGCTGGCGCTCGCCCTGTTGATCCGCGGGTTCGACCCCGCGCCGGTACGCGAACTGCGGCTGCTGACCTCCGATCTTGCACAGGTCGCGTCGCCGCGGGCGGCCGTTCCGGCTCCGGTCCATGTTGTCGCGATAGACGAGGAAAGTCTGGCGCGCTACGGGCAATGGCCCTGGCCCCGCAATCTGCTCGCCGAGTTGGTCGGCCGCATCGCCGAGGGAAAACCGCGCGCGCTCGGCATCGATATCCTGTTCGCCGAACCGGATCGGCTGTCGCCGGACCGCATTGGCGCGATGCTCCGCGACGCTCCTGCCGCGGTCACCGACGCGCTCTCCCGGCTGCCGTCGAACGACCGACTTCTAGCAGATGCGATCGCGGCGGTACCGACCGTGCTGGGCCTCGCGCCGAGCAACGAACCCGCGGCGAATGCCGCTCAGTCGCCGCGGCTTACGCCGATCCTGCGACGAGGCGCAGATCCGCGACCGTTTCTGCCGTCCTATCCGGCGATGCTGCGGGACCTGCCGGCCCTCGGCGACAAGGCACATGGCAGCGGGACGATCGGCGTCGTGCCGGATCGCGACGGCGTCTCGCGCCGCGTGCCGCTCGCCGTCGCCGCAGCGGGCAACCTAGTTCCTGCCTTCGGGCTTGAGGTGCTGCGCGTCGCGGCCGGGCTGCGTTCGATCGCGATTACCGCGGGCTCCGGCGGGATCGACCGCTTTGATCTGGGGCCCCTATCGATACCGACCGACGATCGAGGCCGCGCGATCCTGCATTTTGCGCCGCGTCAGGCGCGCTTCATATCGGCGGCGGATTTGCTTGACCGGTCGACCGATCCGGCTGCCGTGAGAGGCGCAATCGTGCTGCTGGGCGTGACCGGTCTCGGCACCGTCGATATCAAGCAAACGCCGCTCGGGCCGATGCAGGGGGTCGAGATCCAGGCCCAACTTATCGAGTCGATGCTGTTCGGCCAGCTGCTCCGGCGCACGCCGGGCGGGCTCTTGACCGAGCTGGTACTCGTGCTGGCGGCCGGCCTCGTGCCGATCCTGCTGTTGCGCTATCAAACGCCGGCGGCTGCGGCGGGCGTAACCCTGGTACTCGCCGGCGGGTTGCTCGCCGGCGAGTTCGTCCTCCTTCGGTTTGCCAACCTGCTGGCAGACGGCGCCTACCCGGCACTGACCGCGATGGCGGCCTTTGCGGCGATGCTGGGGGGCCATCTTCGGGCCGCGCAGATCGCACGGCGGCGCCTTGCCGCCGAACTCCAGCGCGAGCGTGAATTGAAAGCGCGGCTCGATGGCGAGCTGGCCGCGGCGCGATCGATCCAGATGGGGCTGCTGCCGCGCCGCTTTCCGATTTTTCCGGATCGCCGCGACCTGGATCTCCGCGCGCATATCGAGCCGGCGAGAACGGTGGGCGGCGATCTCTACGATTTCGTCCTGCTCGATCGCAACCGGTTGTTCTTTCTGATCGCAGATGTCTCCGGCAAGGGCGTTCCCGCCGCCCTGTTCATGGCGATGACCCGCGAGGTCGTGCACGACGCGGTGGTGCGCTATGGCGCGGCCCTGGACCGCGTGCTGGCCGCGGCCAACGAGCGAATCGCCGCGGCGAGCGCCGACATGGCGCAGGAGGGGGGCGACATGATGTTTGTGACTGCCGTCGTCGGGACGCTCGACTTGGCGACCGGTGCGTTGGCTTATGCCAGCGCCGGGCATGATGTGCCATTCGTCCTGACGCCCGGCGCGCGGCCCCGGCAACTCGCGACCGATGGCGGGCCGCCGCTCGGCGCGGTCGACGGTTTCATCTTCCCGATCGATCGCGATCAACTCGATCCCGGCGCTGTGTTGCTGCTCTATACCGATGGCGTTACCGAGGCCCAGAACGCCGATGGGGCGTTCTACACCGTCGCGCGGCTTGCCAGCGCCGTCGGCGCCATCCCTCCGAACAGCGTCGAGGCAGTGATCGAGGCCGTTCTCGCCGATCTGCACGCCTTCGTCGGTGCGGCCGAGCAGGCGGATGACATTGCTTTGATTGCGCTGCAGCGCGTACCGATCAGCGAACCGTGATCTCGACGCGGCGATTGCGCGGCTCGGGCGTATCGGGTGGGGTCGGGATCAGCGGATTGGCATCGCCGCGGCCGGAAATCGCGATGGCGTTCTGATTGAATCCATCGTTGAGCAACGCGTCCCGGATTGTCTCCGCCCGTTCCAGCGACAAGTCCCGATTGTAGCGCTCGTCGCCTAGCGCATCGGTATGGCCGACGATCGCCACCTCGTAGACTGGACGGTGCCTGAGATCGTCATAAAGCGTCGAGTAGCGGGCGGCGCTCTCCGCGGTTAAACGATCGCTGCCCAATTCATAGAAAAAGCGGAAATGGCGCGGCAGGATCGGCCGGGCGGCGAACGCCGCGGCAAAGATATTGTTGACTTGATCCTGGTCGACCTTGGCAGGTTCCCCGATCCCGTTGCGCATCTCCGCCGCGGCGAGCGGCCGGTCGAGCGTCGTTTTGGTCTTGCCGTCGTCCACGGTTATCGCGCCGACCGTGCCGTCCGCGTTTGGCAGCACGACAAAGAGCGCCTGCGGTTGGCAGGCCCCAAGCCCGATCAGAAGCGACAGTCCGAAGAGCGGCGTTCGCATCATCGTCCCTGGCCGGCGACTTTGACTGCGAACGTCGTGCCCCGAACTCCAAGCACCGCCGTCGGGGTCTTTATTTTGAGGGCGCCCGGCGATTGCTTGGTGATCTCGCCGGAGACAACTGAAAGCGTGCCGCGGCGCAACTCCGCCAGCATCTCGTTGCCTCCGGCAGGCGCGTCGAAGCGGAAGGTGTCGAGTGCCACTTCGCTGTTGGGGCCGGCCGAGAACACAGTATTGTCGATGAAGGTAATGCCGACCGAGCCGTGCTCGCCGGTTTCCAACACATCGTCGGCGTAAACGGGATCACCTGGCTTCGCCGGCAGCCGCGCCGAATGGCGCACGATGACCGCCTCGCCGCTGGCGGTCTTGACCTGGCCGATCCGTGGGCCCGCCGCGATGGCTGCGGTCGCGACCGTCATCAGCGCGATCGTAGCCGTCAATGTTCTTAGCTTCATACCTGACGCTCTTCGGATTGTGCCGACGGGTAGCACAATAGCGCCCGCTAGACCACCGTTTAATTGAAAGCCGCCAGAAAGTGTCGCCGTTCTTTAGCATGGGCGCCCGTGCGGGCAGCGCATCCGATCGTATGGGCGCGCGGTAATTCTGTGCTTTAATCCGGAAGATTGTTTCGACACCGCGCGCCCTTGGCATGGGCGCGTCTTGGAGGGAAAGCCGCATGCTCACGAATGATCAACGCGCCGTATATGATCGGGACGGCTTCATCGTCGTCCCGAATATCTTCGCGGCGGAAGAAATCGCGGAGCTGCGGCGGGTGACTGACGAGTTCGTTGCCGCGTCGGCGACGGTGAGCGCCAACGACGCGGTTTACGACCTCGAGGACACGCACTCGGCGGCCGAGCCGCGGGTGCGCCGGCTGAAGGCGCCGCATGCGATCCACCCGGTCTACATGCGCGCCAGCCGCCACCCCAAGGTCATTGAACTATTGACCGATCTGTGGGGCAGCCTGCGCTTTGACACGGGCAAGCTCAACATGAAGTCCGCCGGCTATGGCGCGCCGATCGAATGGCACCAGGATTGGGCGTTTTACCCGCACACGAACGAGGATCTCGCGGCGGTCGGCATCATGATCGACAGTGTCGATATGGAGAACGGTCCGATGCTGGTCGTGCCGGGCAGCCACAAGGGGCCGATTTACGACCATCATGGCCCCGACGGGCGGTTCTGCGGCGCGATCGATCCTGGAAAATCTGACATGGACGTGTCGCGTGCCGTCCCGTGCCTCGGCGAGGCCGGCTCGATCACGATCCACCACGTAAGGGCCGTGCACGGCTCGGCGACCAATTTCTCGGGACGGTCTCGCCGTTTCCTACTGTACCAATATCGCGCCGCCGATGCCTGGCCGCTGCTCGGGCTCAAGGAGGGCATCGGGAAATTCGACGAGCAGCTGATTGTCGGGGAGCCGAGCCTTGCGCCGCGGCTGGTGCCCGTGCCGGTGCGGATGCCGCTGCCGCCGGCCGAGCATCAGGGCTCTATCTATGAGAACCAACGCGCCAGCGGTCGCCGCTACTTCGCGACCGCGGCCGAGGTGCCCCGCGTCGCTGCCGAGTGACATCAAGTGTCGCGGCGCGCCCGCCTGCTCTTCTCGCGCTATCGGATGCCGACATAGAGCGAATGGGCGGAACTCGCCGAAGCGACATGAGAGGTCCTTTCGCCGGCTTCCCGCCGCTTGGCGACGGCCGGTTCCGGTGCGGGCTCGTCGGCCGGCGTCGCCATTCCCTTCAGCTTCATGGAAAATCGGCCGATCAGGTCGGCCAGCGTCTCGATTTCCCCAAGTTCCGCGTCAAGGCCGCCGATTTCGGCAGCATGCCGCGCCAGCATCTCCTGCTGGCGGGCGTTGAGTTCTTCCTTTGCGTGCGCAATATCTCCTGGCGTCAGATTTTCCCACATTTGAGTAACTTTCAATCTTGTTTAACCTTACTGGATTACAATGCTCGATCATTGTTAATGCATTGTTAATTGGATCGCTGGGAATAGACCGCCATTTGCCGGCGGTTGGAAGTCATTGCGAGGGGCGCAGCGACGAAGCAAGCTTGGCCCCAACCGGGCGTAAGATTGCTCCGCTGCGCTGAGCTGCCCTATTCTGCCGCGAGAAGCGGCGCCGCCTCGGCGAGCGCGGCGCTGATGCTGCGGTGGTAATGCTGCAATGCCGGCTCGTTGCGGCCGAATACGATCGCATCCTGGGCGCCCGACAGGAAGCCCTTCTGCATCCCCTCGCAGGTCGGGAAGTCCTGATTTTCGACGGTCGCCATCAGCAGGTTGAAGTTGTTGTCCCAATGCCGCTTGGCGCTGTCGCTGGCAACGGGCTCCGGAATGTACAGCGAAACGTACATCGAGCAGCGATCGACGCGGTCGCCGGGGAAGATGTGCCAGGTCTCGGCGTGGTCGCGTTGGAAGATGAACACCGTATTGGGAAACAGCACATAGACGACGGCCGTGTGGTCGAGCGGGTCCCAGGCCGCCTCCGGCTGGCCGCGCAATTCGTCGATCGTGCGGCGCGCCGCAATCATGCGGTGGTTGCGTCCGAACGCGGCGAAGGTGGCGCGGTTGTTGTGGAACAATGGGCTGACCGTGTCGGGATGCAGGTAGCTGAGGTGATAGGTCTCGCAGAACGTATCGACCGCCAGCTTCCAGTTCATCTCCCGGTGCAGCACGCGGGTCTCGTAATGGTGGTAGGTGTCGAGCCGGTAGGCGGCGAGATCGTCGGCAACGCCGCCGAGCAGCCCGTCGATGTCGAGCCGAGTGCCGGGACGCAGGCCGACCCAGACCATGCCGTGCTTCTCGATGAGCGGCAGCGGCCGCAATCCGTGCGTCGCCCGCTCGGCGGCGGCGAAGGCGGGTTCGTCGGGGCGCGCCACCAGCGCCCCGTCAATGCCGTAAGTCCAGCCGTGATAGGGACACGAGAAGCTCGTCGCGCCGGCGCCGCAGCCGTCGACGACGCGCGCGCCGCGATGCCGGCAGACATTGAGAAAAGCCCCCAATGAGCCGTCTGGGCGGCGCACCAGCAACAGCGGCACCCCGGCATAGTCATGCGTCATCCAGTCGCCGGGGTTCGGCAGCAGCGCGCCGAAGCCGATGTTGATCGGTCCGTCCTCGAAGAACAGCGCCCGCTCGCGCGCCGCCTGCTCGCTCGAGGTATAATCGCCGACCGGGTTGCGGTAGAGGCCGTCGGCCAGCGCCGTCGTGCGGCCGTCGAGGTAGGCCAGCAGCTTGCGGGCTTCGGCGATCTGGTCCTCGCGGCGCATGCCGATCTCCTCGGAGCTTACTGACGTTCGGTTATCATAACACCAAACCGGCTTCCGCCACCGCGTCGCTCAGTGGCGCAGGCGGTAATAGAACGCGCCGACGATCTCGTGCAGTGCGAAAAACGTGTCGCGCAGCGATCTCAGGTCGGGCAGAAAATCGCGCGGCCGGCCGAGCCGCAGCGGAGTGCGCGGCGCCGGCCACGGCAATGCCCGCAGCCCGGCGCGCTCGAAGCACCACAGCGCGCGCGGCAGATGCCAGCCGTTGCTGACGACGACGACCGCAGCGATCTTGGCCGGCCGCATGAGGCGGGCGGTGAACACGGCGTTCTCCCAGGTCGTGCTGGAGCGGTCCTCGGTCCAGGCGACCGGCACAGCGAAGTCGCCTTCGAGCGCGGCCTTCATCAGCGCGCCTTCGCTGGCCCGCGCGCCATCGACCAGCCCGCCGGTGACGGCGACCGGCAGATGCAGCCGACGATAGGCGTGGGCGGCAAGGACCACGCGTTCCAGCGACAGCGGCCCGAGCCGGTCGGGGATGTCGGCGCCGTTGCCGCGGCGCGTGTCGGCGCCAAGCACGACGATCGCCTGCGCCCCGCGCAGATCGGCGTCGCGCGGCAGCTCGGCCTCGACCCGCCGCAGCAGTAAGGACGCAAGCGCCGGAGTCGCCGCCGCGTAGAGGCACAGGCTCGACGCCAGCGCCAGCGCGATCCCCGCCCGCCGCCACACCAATGCCAGCAAAGCGCCGGCGAGGCTCAGCGAGATGAAAACCGTCGGCAGCGCGAGAAAGCCGTAGGAGAGGATGATTTCCACTGGCCAGCAACTCGGGTCAGACCCCCTCTCCCCCACCGAGGGAGAGGGTTGGGGTGAGGGGGCAATCTCGCCGCCAAAATATCCTCACCCACCGCTCGCTGTCGCGAGCGGTCCCCCCTCTCCCGCAATGCGGGAGAGGGTATTTCCGGCGCGTCACTGCCGGACGTATCGCTTGCAGACGAGACGAAGATGATCGCGGAAATGCGGCCGCAGGCGGCGAGTCCACTCGCTGTCGGCGGCGCTCTTCCAGGCCGGTGTCGCCTGCACGTCGGGGGACGCCAGATGATAGAGCGCGACATAGCGGCGGTTGGCGCTCGTCGCGCGGAAGCGGCGGGCGCACAGCACACCGGGCACCGCCGCGAGCGCCGGAATGTGCTCGGTGTTGTACCATTCGTTGAACTCGGCCTCGGCTCCCGGCTCGACATTCATCGCATTGAGCAGCAGGCCGCCGGCACCCTCGGGCGGCAGTCGGTCGCCGGGTAGAATCTGATCACCCTCAAAGCGCATCAGCCGCTCGACCCGGCTCGTCACTCGCTTCGACCACGGTGACAGATTGGCGCCGCCGATTGCCTGGTATCCGGGGCTTTGCAGCACGCCGATGGTGTCGAGGTCGTAGGTCGCGACCGACACCTTGCGATCGTCGGCGCCGATCCAGCGCTGGCACAGCAGAAACCCGGGGACGCGCTGGCGCTCCGGGAGGTGCTCGGTGTCGTACCAGTCGTGAAACTCGTCCTCGGCGGCGCCGCCGATGTTCATCGTGGCGATGAGGATGCCCTTGGCCATGCTCGTCCTCCCTGGTGCGAGAACCAGAGCGTCATCCGCTCAGGGTTACCATCTTGTCCGTCACCCCCGCGGAGGCGGGGGTCCAGGGGCGACCGCGCTTCGCTCGCCCTAGATTCCCGCTTGCGCGGGAATGACATTCCGTTTGACGACAGCCTTTTAGGCGCCGCCGTAGACCGGGATCACCGCGCCGCGCGTCACCCGGTTGTCGGGCGAGGCGAGAAAGGTGATGACCTCGGCGACCGCGCTCGGCTGCACCCAGCTGGCGTAGTCGGCGCCCGGCATCGCCGCGCGGTTGGCCGGCGTGTCGAGGATCGACGGTGCCACGGCGTTGACCCAGATTTCCTCGTCGGCGGTTTCCTGCGCCAGCGCCTGGGTCATCGCCGCGACCGCGGCCTTCGCGGTCGTGTAAGCGACCATGCCGGAGCCGAGGCGCGGCTCCAGTGCCGGGCGCGCCGCGACATTGACGATGCGACCGCCCTTGGCACCCTCCGGCCCCGCCTCGTTGCGCGCGCGTATCGCGCGGATCGCCGCCGCCGAGCACAGGAACGTCGACAGCGCGTTCATCTGGAACTGGTCGGCGAACTGCACCGCCGAGGTCTCGGCGGCCGGTGACATGGCGAAGCCGCCGGCCAGGTGGATCGACGCCCACAGCGGCGGCAACGTGGCATAAAAACGCCGCACCGCGGCCTCGTCGGCGAGGTCGATGCCGGTGGCGATCTCGACGCCGGGGTCGTTGCGGTGCGGATAGGCGGCGAGCTCGGCCGGCACGATGTTGGTGACGTGGCAGGTGGCGCCGGCCGCGCGCAACGCCGTGACGACGGCGGTGCCCAAAGCGCCGGTTCCGCCGGTGACGACGACATGCGCGCCGTGAAAGGCGACCATGGCTTCACCTCCGTTGTGGTCGAGGCGCCCGGCGGTGCCTCAGAGGAGGTGATAGCACGGCGGCCGGCGGCGTCGCATCACCCGATCGCGCCGGCAGCCGCGACCGCGAGCACGATCTCGATGCCGCGGGCAATGTCGGCGAGGGCCATCGACGGCGCGCCCCCAGGACCTTCGGCATGGTGCGCCGCCTGCTGCGGCAGATAGGGGACGTGCAAAAACCCGCCGCGCAGCTCCGGATGCCGCGTCG
>DATEKP010000440.1:0-5988 GCA_035277405.1 Allostellaceae bacterium
TGCCCGACGAAGCGGAAGCCGGAGAATCGCGCATTCGGATAATCCGGATGACGCTCCTCGATGTCGGGGCGCACCCAGCCGAGTTCGGCCGGTCCGAGCACGGCATCGTCGATCGACACCTCGATGGTCTCGACCTGCACCGGCGACACGACCCATCCCTCGACGCGCAATACGCCATGCGGCTCGACCAGCGCGCGGTCGATGCCCACAACCAGCGGCGCGAGGCCGGCGCCATCGGGCGGCGTCGCCGTTGGCGGTATCGCGACCCGCAACGCCTGCCGGCCGATCTCGCCGCCCTGCGTCCGCACGATCAACAACGGCTCGATCGTGCCGCTTACGAGGCGCGGCAGCTCGCAGCCGATAATGAACCCGCTCGTTCCGGCATCCGGCCTGTCGGGGTAGAGCTCGGCGATATCCGGGCGCGCGAGGCCATAGAGGGCGCTGGCGAGGGCGAGCTCGCCAAACGACAGGGCGACCTCGACGATGGGTTCCGCCGCCAATGCCCAGCCCGCGACGGTGAGCCGCGAGCTGCCGTCGCTGTTGCCGACCGTCGCGAGCGCCTCGATCGCCACGAGCGTCGCGGGCCACGCCGGCTCATCGCCGGCCGGCAGCAACCCGCGCTCGCCCGTCTCGCGGCGGGTTTTGAAGCCGCGCGCGGCGCCGATCCGCAGGTAGTGCAAAAGCGGGTTATCCGGCCGCTCGCCACGCCCCTGGCACTGCTCGAAATAAAAGGCGCTGTCGAATTCGGGATGCGGGTCGCGCCCTTCCCGCCCGCCCTCTTCGAGGAAATGAACGAGCGGATCGAGATTGCGCGCCGCCACGTCGGGGTAGCGGGCGAGATAATATTCGTCATCGAACAGACCCGATTTGCGCACCTCTTCGTAGTTGCTGAACAACGCTTCCATCGGCCTGGCTTTACGGTCGGTCGGGCGGACGCGGCGTCGGTCGCGCGGGGGACCGCGCCGCCGCTCTCCTTACCCGCAGGCCTCTGGTCTTTCAAGAAAGCGGGAACGCGATCCCTGCGACCCAAGTGGCCAAGACGCGGATCGCGGCCGGGTCGAGCGCCACGAGATCGGCGCGGCAGCCGGGCGCGAGGTGGCCGTGCCGGTGCGAGAGCCCGAGAAATGCCGCCGGCGCCGCGCTCGCCAGGCGCAGCGCGTCGGCAAGTCCGATGCCGAGCAGATTGACGCAATTGCGCACCGCGCTCGCCATGTCGAGCATCGAGCCGGCCAGCGTGCCGTCAGCGGTCGTGCAGCCCTGCTCGCCCACGCGAATCTCCCGGCCGGCAAGGCGGAACCCGCGGCCTGCGCCGCCGACCGGCGGCATCGCGTCGGTCACCAGCATCGCCTGCGCGGCGCCGCGCAATGCCAGGCGCAGCATAGCCGGCGCGACGTGCAAGCCGTCGGCGATCAGCCCATAGAACGCACGCTCGTCTTCGAGCGCCGCGGCGATCGGTCCCGGCTCTCGCGCCGTCATCGGCCGCATCGCGTTGAACAGATGGGTGAAGCCTGAGAGGCCCTCGGCCATCGCGGCATGCGTCTCGGCGTAGGTGGCCATCGAATGGCCGAGCGCCACCTTGATCCCCGCCCGCGCTAGGCTCGCGATAAAGCCGGGCGGCACGCATTCGGGGGCCAGCGTCGTCAGTGTGACCCCGGGCCGTGCGGCGGTCAGCAGGTCGAGATCGCCGGGCGCCGGGCGGCGCAGCATCGCCCGGTCGTGCACCCCGGCGCGCTCGGCCGCCAGGAAAGGCCCCTCGAAATGGATGCCGAGCACCTCCGGCATCGTCGCGACCGCTGCTGCCACCGCCTCGCCGGCCATGCGCATCTTCTCGGCGCTGTCGCTGATCAAGGTCGGCAGCAGCCCGGTGGTGCCGAAGCGGCGATGCGCCGCGACGATCGCGGCGATGCCGGCGACGCTCGGCTCGTCGTTGAACAGCACGTCGCCGCCGCCATTGACCTGCACGTCGATAAACCCTGGCGCGAGCCAGCTGCCGGCCGGCAGATCGATCACCGGCATCCCGGCGGGCAACTCGCGCCGGGGCAGCAACGCGGCGATGTCGGTCCCCTCGATGACGACGGCGCAATTCTCGTGCAGGGCCGTCCCGTCGAACACGGTGTCGCCGGCGACCGCATGGCGCGGCGTTTCGGTCATCGGGTGCGGGTGACCTTTCGCAGATGGCGCGGCCGGTCCGGATCGATGCCGCGGCGCACCGCGAGACCCGCCGCCATCATGTAGAAGCTCTGGATCAGGCAGACGGCGTCTGCGGCGGGATGCTGCGGCGGCAGCACGGGCAGAACGCCGCCGGGTTCGGCGACCAGCACGTCCGCGCCTTTATGCGCGAGATCGGCCGCGAGGCGGCGCAAGCCGTCGCCCGCGATGTCGCTCGACGGCAGCACGAGCACCGGGTAGCACGGTGCCACCAACGCCACCGGGCCGTGCAGGAATTCGGCGCCGCTGAACGCCTCGGCATGCAAATTCGCCACCTCCTTCAGTTTCAGCGCGGCCTCGCGGCCAACCGCCAAAGTCGGGCCGCGGCCCAGCACGATCAGGCTCGACGCAGCGGCAAAGGTCGCCCTTGCGGCGCTCCAGTCAAGCTCGGTCGCGGCGGCGAGACGCGCCGGCAGACGGTCGAGCGCGGCGGCGAGCGGCGCGGCTTCGCGCCACGCCGCGACCAGCCGCAGCAGCGCCGCAAGGCTCAGCACAAAGCTCTTGGTCGCGGCGACACTGCGCTCGACCCCGGCGCCGACCGGCAGCACGATGTCGCAGGCCGCGGCGAGCGGGCTAGTGCAATCGTTGACCAGCGCCGCCGTCAGCGCGCCTGCGTTGCGCGCCATCTCGGCAGAGGCGAGCAGGTCGTCGCTGCGCCCTGATTGCGAGATCGCCAGGAACAATTGCCCGTCGAGATCGAGCCGGCGGCGGTAGACGCTGGCGATGCTCGGCGCCATCGCCGCCACCGGGATGCCCCATTCGAGCTCGATCAGGTGCTTGGCGAAGGTCGCCGCGTGCGCCGAACTGCCGCGCGCGCAGGTCATGACGAGACGCGGTCGGCGCGCCGCCAGCCGTGCGATCAGCTCGCGCAGCGGGCCCGCCAGTTCGCGCGGCTGCTGCGCCAGCAGCGCCGGCGCCTCGCGCAATTCCCGCGCCATGCCCAATTGCCGCTCCGCCATCGGTTCGCCTGACCGGTTAACGACCGCGAACCGGCAACCGGTCGTCGGCGTTTAGGAATTGCAACGTTGAAAGTGGCCGTCATTGCGAGCGAAGCGACGCAATCCCGCTCCTCTGAGCACAGCGTTGCACGGGGATGCTTCGTCGCTTTGTTTCTCGCAATGACGGCCGAATGAGGAGAAGGACCGGCTCCTGCAGCTGGTATTCCAGATGAACACCGAACGCCGCAGCCCGCGCTACGCCGCGATCGACCTGTGGGACCCGGCGGACGCCCTCGACGCGATGATCGAGGGCCAGTTCGCCGCGGTCGCCGCCGTGCACGCGGCGCGCGCCAGCATCGAACAGGCCGCGCTGGCGATCGAGGAGCGGCTGCGCGGCCCCGGGGGCGGCACGGGCCGGCTTATCTATGCCGGCGCCGGCACCTCGGGGCGGCTCGCGGTGCAGGACGGCGCCGAACTGATGCCGACCTTCGGCTGGCCGCCCGACCGGCTGCTGCTGCTGATGGCGGGCGGGCGCGATGCGTTGCTCCGCGCCGTCGAAGGGGCCGAGGACGCGGCCGAGCACGCTGCCGCCCTGGTGCGCCACCACCATATCGGCGCCGCCGACGTGCTGATCGCGGTCGCGGCGAGCGGCACGACGCCGTTCACCCTCGCCTGCCTGCGCGAAGCGGCGGCGCGCGGCGCCTTGACGGTCGGCATCGCCAACAACCCGCAGACGCCGATCCTCGACGAGGCGGCGCACGCGATCTGGCTCGATACCGGCGCGGAGCCGATCGCCGGCTCGACGCGGATGAAGGCCGGCACCGCGCAGCGCGTCGCGCTGACCCTCCTGTCGTCGCTGGTGATGATCCGGCTCGGCCGCGTCTACGAGGGGCTGATGGTCGATGTGCAGGCCTCGAACGCCAAGCTGGCACGGCGCAGCGAGGCGATCCTGGCGCAATTGACCGGGCATGGCCGCGACAAGGTGCACGCGGCGCTGCGCCAGGCCAAGGGCAGCGTCAAGCTGGCGCTGTTGCTGCTCGAAGGGGTCGCGCTCGACGAGGCGCGCGCCGCACTCGATCATGCCGGCGGCGATCTGCGCGCCGCCAAGCAGCTGATCGAATCCGGCGCCGCGCGCCAGCGCCGCGCCTAAAACTATATCCGAACAGGTGCCATCATTTTCCGTCACCCCCGCGGAAGCGGGGGGCCAGGGGCCCAGGGGCAGCCACTCGTCGCTTGCCCCTGGATTCCCGCTTGCGCGGGAATGACCATTCCAAGGCTCACCGCGCCGGGTAATCCGTCGTCAGCTTGCGGCCGCCGGCCTCGACCGGGTCGGCGTCGATCAGCACAAAGGCAAAGACGCACGGCACCGTTCCGTTATTGACCCAGGCGTGCATCGTGCCGCGCTGCACGACGATGTCGCCGGCCGTCATATGCACGATCTTGCCGTCGTCGAGTTCGAGATCGCACTCGCCCGACAACAAGATCGCGTAATCGACGGTTTCGGTGCGGTGGATGAATTTCGGCGCGCCGGGGGCGAACTCGGTCACTCGGATCACCGTCCCCTGGCCGGTGCCGACGTAATTGTGGCGCACTACGAAGCCCTTACGCTGCGCCGCCGCGGCCGCTTCCGAATTATCGACCGGCATCCTGTCGGTCGACCAGATTTCGACGCGGCCGATATGCGGCCGGGCTGGCGAAGCCGCGCCGCTCAGGCGCTCGTCGCTGGCGACGATCGCCTTGCCGGCGGCATCATGCCCGGTGACGATGCGGCGGACTTCGAGGGGCATTTTTTCCTCCTGATCGAGGCGAAACGTCGCCGAAAGTGAATCCAGACCGCCGAGATTGCTTCGTCGCTGTGCTCCTCGCAATGACGAAGCTTTGATTGTCATTGCGAGCGACCCCCGGGCGGCGGGCGCTTGCGCTCCGTTCCGGGGGGAAGCAATCTCGCGCCGCGATGACTTTCAATATCAGCGGGTCGATGAAGCAAGGCGCGCGGCGGCGCCTCGGCGAGCGAAAATTGGCGGCCTCGCTCGCCGTGTACCGCCAGCCGCGCCTTGTCGCGATTCTCTTGATGGGGTTTTCGAGCGGGCTGCCGCTGGCGCTGACCTTCGGCACCTTGTCGTACTGGCTCGCCGAAGTCGGCGTGTCATTGACCGCGATCGGGCTGTTCGGGCTGGTGCGCACGTCCTACAGCCTCAAATTCCTGTGGTCGCCGCTGATCGACCGGCTGCCGATCCCGATCCTGACGGCATGGCTCGGGCGGCGGCGCAGCTGGGCATTGCTGATCCAGGCATTGCTGATGGCGGCAATCCTCGCGCTCGGCATGACCGACCCGCGCGCCGATCCGGCCGCCACGGCGTTCGCCGCGGTCGCGGTCGCCTTCCTGTCGGCGAGCCAGGACATCGTCATCGACGCCTACCGCATCGATCTACTGCGTCCCGAAGAACAGGGCGCCGGCGCGGCGGCGACGCAATGGGGCTACCGCTTCGGCATGTTGGCCTCGGGCGCTGGGGCGCTCTATGCCGCCGCCTTCGGCGGCTGGCATTTCGCCTACGGGCTGATGGCGGCGCTGATGTCGGTCGGCATGATCACCGTGTGGCTGACGCCGGAGCCGGCGACCCCCGCCATGCCGGTCGGCGCCGCCGCTTCGCCCGGCGGGTTCGGGCAGTGGCTGCGCGAGGCGGTGGTGCTGCCCTTCGCCGACCTCATGAGCCGCCCGCGCTGGCTGCCGATCCTGGTCTTCGTCGTCCTCTACAAGCTCGGCGAGGCGATGGCGGGATCGATGGCGAACCCGCTCTACCAGCAGCTCGGCTTCACCAAGATCGAGGTCGCGAGCATCGCC
>DATEKP010000441.1:0-2701 GCA_035277405.1 Allostellaceae bacterium
TGTTCGACGGCGATGAGGCAGCGGAACATTTCCGGCTGATCGATCAGCCGCATCCCGGCGTCTTCGAAGTGCGGCTGCGCCTCGCGACGGACCCGCTGGCGAGCCTCTATGACGGGCTGCGCGATGGCGCGGCCGCCGAGCTGCGCGCCGCACTGGGCGTGCTAGTCAATGCGTTCGCCATTACGCTGCCGATCCTCGTCGTCGAGCATCCGGAATGGCAGCGGGTCGCGTTCGGCATCACCGGCGCGCGGATCGTCTACGACTGCCTCGATCTCGCCACCGGCTTCGCCGATGCGCGGCCGTCGCTCGCCGCCGCCGAGGCCGCGCTGCTGGCGCGCGCCGATCTCGTCATCGCAGCATCGTGCCCGCTGATCCAGCGCATCGAGGAGCAGCACCCGGGGATCCTGGTCCGCAACGCGGCCGAGGTCGATTTCTTTGCCCAGGCCGCCGCCGATCGGCCATCCGGCGAATTTCCGGTCATCGGCTATTTCGGCGCGATCGCCGAATGGTTCGCGATCGACTGGATCGAGGCCTGCGCCGTCGCGAAGCCCGCGTGGCGGTTCCGCCTGATCGGCCAGGTCGATAATTGCGACGTATCGCGCATCGCCGCACTCCCGAATGTCGAATTCCTCGGCGAGGTGCCTTACTGCGAGTTGCCGGCGCTGCTGCGCGAATTTGACGTCGCGGTCATCCCGTTTCGCCTGACGCCTTTGACGCGCTTCACCAACCCGGTCAAGCTTTACGAATACATGGCCGCGGGCAAGGCGGTCGTGGCCTCGCCATTGCCCGAACTAGCCGAGACGCGCGATCTCGTCTACCTTGCCGACGATGCGGTGGCGTTCGCCGCCGCCATCGCTCGCGCACTCTCCGAGGACAGCCCCGCGCTGCGCGCCCGCCGTCGCCAGTGGGCGCGCCGGCACGACTGGAGCGAGCGGGCGCGGCAATTCGCCGAGGCGCTCGCGACGTTAACCGAGCCGAAAGGCCCCGGCAGTTAGCTTGACCGCGGCGACCGGCCGGCTCAGATTGAGGCCATGAACGAGGCGACGCAGCGCGCCGATGGGCGGCGAATTAGCGTCCCGGACCCCCTGAGGGTCCGGGCCGTCGTGATTCGCCAACACCCCGCCGAGGAGCTTCGCCATGTCGCCTTCCCTGCCCGCCACTGCACCCGCTGACCCGGCCGCGGCCCCGTTTCCGGTTTCGTTTCGCGTCCAGGCCCGCGCGGAACCGGGGGTCATGCCCCGCGTTGTCGAGCTGTTCGCCAAGCGTGGCCTGGTGCCGCAACGCTGGCATAGCACGAGTTCGGGAGCGATGCTGACGATCGACGTGCAGATCGGCGGCCTCGACCGCGACCTCGCCGATTACATCGCGCGCTCGATGCGCCAGATCGTCGGCGTCGAGACCGTGCTGAGCGTTGAGACCGGCCCTGCCGGCTGAGCCAGCCCCGATGTCATTCGCCGATCGCATCCGCGCCTGCAACAATTACGACCCGGCGCGCGCCGTGCCCCTCGTCGCCGGCACGCAAAGGCTCGGCTGGTTACGCCGCGACAACGCCGCGGCGCTGGCCGGTTTCCCGCGCGTCTTCGCGGTAGAGCCGGACCGCGTGAGGCTCGCGGCCTCGGGCGATGCCGACGCCGTCAGCGCCGCCGTCGACGAGGTCGTCGAGGCGCTGGTCGCCGAGAAGCGCGTGCCGAAATGGCGCAACGAGACGTTCGACGTGATGGCGCGCTGGGGCGACCCGCCGCTGTTCCGGCTCGACCGCGGCGCCGTCCCGTTTTTCGGAACGCGCGCCTATGGGGTGCATTTGAACGGCTACCGCCGCGCGGGCGGCCGCACCCATCTGTGGGTCGGGCGCCGGGCGCCAGACAAGCGCGTCGCGCCCGACAAGCTCGACAACCTCGTTGCCGGCGGCATCGGCAACGGCCACGGCATCCGCGCGACCCTGTTCAAGGAGGGCGAGGAGGAAGCGGCGATCCCGGCGGCGTTGATGGCGCGCGCGGTACCGGTCGGCGCGGTCAGCTACTGCATGGAAACCGCCCTCGGCATCCGCGACGACGTGCTGTTTGTGTACGATCTCGAAGTCCCGGCCGATTTCGTGCCAAGGAACGGCGATGGCGAGTTCGTCGGCTTCGAGTTGATGCCGGCCGAGCGCGTGCTCGCCCGCATCCGCGAGACCGACGATTTCAAATTCAACGTCAATCTCGTGATCCTCGATTTCGCGCTGCGGCACGGCTTGCTTTCGGTCGAGGACCCGGAGTATCTCGACGTCGCCAGCGGTCTCCACCGCCCGCTCGACTGAAACCGCTCGTCATTGCGAGGCGGCCGCGATGACATCGGCCGGCGTCATGCTCGCCTGCCGCATCGCGCGGATCGACAGTGCGCCGTCGCGCTTCGCAAGGCGCCTCCCGTCAGCGTCTGTGAGCAGCGGGTGGTGGCGGTAACGCGGCGTCGGCAGCCCGAGCAGTGCCTGCAGCAGGCGGTGGATGTGGGTCGCGGCGAACAGGTCGGCGCCGCGCGTCACCAATGTCACCCCCTGCAGCGCATCATCGACCGTGACGGCGAGATGATAGCTCGTCGGCACGTCCTTGCGCGCCAGCACGACATCGCCGAGCGACGCCGGCTCGGCGGCGATGCAGCGGTCGCCGTCGTGCCAGCCGAGCGGGCCGGTGCGGGCGAGCGCCGCCGCGATATCGAGGCGCAGCGC
>DATEKP010000442.1:0-5640 GCA_035277405.1 Allostellaceae bacterium
CGTTCAATGTCGGCACGCTCGCCAATGTGCAGAAGGCCTACCGCAAAATCGTCGATGCCGGTTGCGACGGCATCCGCCCGATCAGCCACGGCAACGCGTGGTCGGTCTATTTCCGCGATCCCGAAGGCAACCAGATCGAGATGTTCTGCGACACGCCGTGGTACATCCCGCAGCCCTGCGGCTTCAAGATCGACCTCGACCAGAGCGAGGACGAGGTCTACCGCGCCACCGAGGAATACGTCCGCGCCCAGCCCGGCTTCCAGCCGATGGAGCAATGGCGCGCCGAGATCTCGAAGAAGATCGCCGCGAAGCTCGAGGCGTAGGATTGAAATTGCACACGTCATTCCGGGGCGCCGCGTTGCGGCGAACCCGGAACCCATGAACACAGGCCTCTGGAATATGGGTTCCGGGTTCCGCCCTTCTGGCGGCCCCGGAATGACTGCACGAAATGGAGGATGGCGCAGATGACCGAAAACAAAGGCTATCACGTTCACGTCTATTACGACGCGGAGACCAAGCCGAAGGCGGCGCAGCTGCGCGAAGCATTGCTCGGCAAGTTCAAGGTCGAAGCAGGCGGCTTCAGCGACGCGCCGATCGGCCCGCATCCGGTCTCGCAATTCAACGTGATCTTCGAGCCGCCGGAGTTCGAGAATGTCGTGCCGTGGCTGATGCTGAACCGCGACGGCCTCGACATCCTGGTCCACCCGCTGACCGACAGCTCCTACAACGACCACACGGCCTATGCGATGTGGCTCGGCGCGCCGGTCGCGTTGCGCACCGACACCCTGCGCCACGCCCCGGTCGGCGACCACCTGATGCCGAGCGCGCAGCGACGCTCGGCATAGAAAAAGCTTCAACGCAGAGGACGCGGAGGGCTACGCAGAGGTCGCGATGGCGCATCATCAATGGCGCGTAGCCCCTTTAAACTTGTGTCGGGTGAATTGAAGGCGCTTCGCGCCGGAACACCGCCTTCGCGCCCCCTGCGTAATGCTCTGCGAACTCCGCGGTAAATTCTACGGGAGGTGGGCGATGGGTGAGATCCTCGGGGTGGGGTGCACGCATCGGCCGTTGATGCTGCGCCAGAACGAGCAGTGGACGTCGATGATGCGGGCGGCGCTCGACGACCCTGACATGCCGGAAGCGATGAAGGAGCCGGCCAACTGGCCGGCGCCGCTGCGCGAGGAGCTCGGCAACGATTGGGGCTCCGGCTCCGCGGCCCGCGCCCGCGAGGTCTATCGCGCCCATTTCGCCGAGGCGCGCCGCGCCCTCGACGAATTCCGGCCGGATGTCGTCGTGATGTGGGGCGACGACCAGTACGAGAATTTCAAGGAAGACATCGTCCCGCCTTTCGCGGTCCTCGCCTATGACGACCAGGAGCTGCAGCCCTGGGCGCATCGCCGTTCGCCGTGGAACCCGTGGAACGAGCCGGCGGACCATACGATCCGCGTGAAGGGCCACCGCGCGGCCGGCCGCCATCTCGCCGCCGGGCTGATCGAGGCCGGCATCGATGTCGGCTACGCCTACAAGCCCTTGCACCATCCAATGGGGCACGCCTTTCTCAACACCGTGCTGCTGCTCGACGACGAGCGGCGCGGCTTCGACTACCCGATCGTGCAGTTTGCGGTGAACTGCTACGGCAGGCGGGTCAACGCCGCGCATGGGCTGCGCCTGCCTTTGGCATTGCGCGACCAGATCAAACAGCTCGATCCGCCGGGACCGAACCCGCATCGCTGCATGCAATTGGGGGCCGCCGCGGCGCGCGTCATGGCGAGGAGCCCGTGGCGGGTCGCGTTCGTCGCGTCCTCCTCGTGGTCGCACTCGTTTCTGACCGAGAAGAACTGGCAGCTATGGCCGGATGTCGATGCCGACCGCCGCCTTTACGATGCGCTCGAGGGCGGCGACTACGCCGCCTGGCATCGCTACACGACCGACCAGATCGAGGAATCGGGCCAGCACGAGGTATTGAACTGGTTCTGCCTGTTGGGCGCGATGGAGGAGCTCGGCCGCAAGCCCGACAAGGCCACCTTCATCGAGACCTGGGCCTTCGTCTCCCCGGTCGTCTTCGCCTATTACCGGCCGTAAACATCGTCTTGTTCGTCACCCCTGCGAAAGCGGGACCTTTCCGTAAGTCGCCACCCACTGCAACGAGCGCGCCGCAGA
Source organism: Allostellaceae bacterium (assembly GCA_035277405.1). Lineage (GTDB taxonomy): Bacteria > Pseudomonadota > Alphaproteobacteria > ATCC43930 > CGMCC-115725 > DATARH01. The sequence goes on from DATEKP010000442.1 coordinate 2,161, forward strand.
AGCATTTTGCGTCCTTCGAGACGCGCCAGCGGCCGTCTCGAAGGACGCACGATGCTTATCCAACACGCCCGAACGGGTTGCGCAAAGGCCCGACGAAAGCGGGGTCCAGGGCAGCCACTCGTAGCTTGCCCTGGAGTCCCGCTTGCGCGGGAATGACGGCACGAACGGTCTAACGCTGCGCGCGGTCGGGGCGGATGATCCGCAGCGCGCCGAAGGCGGGGGGCGCGACGGCCATCTGCGGATCGATATTCCCGGGCGGCGCGATTACGTCGCGATCCGCCGGCGGGGCGGCGAGCAGCGTCTGCACCCAGGCGCGCGCGTGGCGGAGCCAGTCGGTCCCGTCGAGCGAGCTGGCTTCGGCGCTGCCCGCCGTCATGATCAGGAGGATCGCCGCCAGGCTCGCGCCGCGCATCCTTGCCCTCCAATCCTTACCCGTTCTCCCGCAGCACGACACCGGCGAGGTGCAGCGAGCCGCAGATCAGGACGCGCGCCGGCCCGCGGGCGGCGACGATATCGCGCAGCGCGTCCTCGACCGACGCGGCTTCCTGCGCCGCGAGGCCGACCGAGCGGGCCGCCGCCGCGATGTCGGGCGCCGGCAGCGGGTTGTCCTCGCCCGGGATCGTCACCGCGTGCAGGCCGCGCGCATAGGGCGCCAGCGGGCGCAGAAACCCGGCGGCGTCCTTGGTGTTGAGCATGCCGACGATCAGGTCGAGCGGGCGGTCCTGCCAATCGGCGGCGACCGCGCCCAGCACTTCGCCCGCCGCCGGGTTGTGCCCGCCGTCGAGCCATAATTCCCAGCCGGCGGGCGACCGCTCGACCAATGGTCCGCGTCGGAGAAGCTGCAGGCGCGCCGGCCAGTCGATCTGGCGCAGCCCTTCGGCCAACGCCGCGGGAGGTAGCGACAGGCCGGCCAGCCCATTGTCCGCACCGATGGAATCGTCATTCCCGCGCAAGCGGGAATCCAGGGCGAGCGACGAGCGGTCGCCCCTGGACCCCCGCTCTCGCGGGGATGACGGAAGGGGAGCGGATCTGTGCGGAAAAAACACCAGCTGCTCCAGGCAAGCGAGCGCGACCCCGGCGTTGACGATCTGATGGGCGCCGAGCAATGACGGCAAGGGCAGGTCGAGCCGCCATCTCGCGCCTTCGTAGCGCATCCCGGCATCGCCCTCACCCGCCTCACGCCTGCGGCGCTCGGCACCCTCTCCCGCTATGCGGGAGAGGGGGGGACCCATCGCGCCAGCGGTGAAGGGGTTAGGGTGACAGCGCCATTCCCTATCCCAGCGGTAGAGCGGCGCGCCGATCGCGGCGGCGCGCGCCTCGATGACCCTCTCGGCCTCCGCGGTCTGCGGCCCGATCACGGCCGCGACGCCGGGCTTCAGGATGCCGGCCTTCTCGCCGGCGATCGCCGCGACCGTGTCGCCGAGAAAGGCCTGATGGTCGAGCGAGACCGGAGTGATCGCGGTCACGGCCGGATGGTCGATCACGTTGGTCGCGTCGAGCCGGCCGCCGACCCCGACTTCGAGCAATACGATATCTGCCGGCGTGCGGGCGAAGGCGAGAAAGGCGGCGGCGGTCGTGATCTCGAAATAGGTGATCGGCTCGCCGCGGTTGGCGTGCTCGCATTCCTCCAGCACGGCGAGCAGCGCGTCCTCCTCGATCAGCCGCCCGGCGAGGCGGATGCGCTCGTGAAAGCGCACCAGATGCGGCGAGATGTAGGCGTGCACGCGATGCCCGGCGGCTTCGAGGCAGGCGCGCATCGTCGCCACGGTCGATCCCTTGCCCTTGGTGCCGGCGACATGGACGACCGGCGGCAGGTTTTCGTGCGGGTTGCCGAGCGCCGCCAGCAGGCGCTCGATGCGGCCGAGCGACAGGTCGATCTTTTTCGGATGCAGCCGCGTCAGCCGCTCCAGCACGCGGTCGCTCCGCTGCGGCGCCGTCATGGCGCCGGCGGCCCGATCGCCGCCATCGCCGCATCGCTGCGGTTGGGTTCGCGCAGCAGCGCCAGGATGCGCGCCAAGGTCGCCTGCAACTCGCCGCGCGGCACGACCTGATCGACCATGCCGTGCTCGAACAGATATTCGGCGCGCTGGAAGCGCTCGGGCAATTTCTCGCGGATCGTCTCGGCGATGACGCGCGCCCCGGCGAAGCCGACGATGGCGCCAGGTTCGGGCAGCGTGATGTCGCCGAGCATCGCGAACGAGGCCGAGACGCCGCCGGTCGTCGGGTCGGTCAGCAGCACGATGTAGGGCAGCCCCGCTTCCTTGACCATGTCGGCGGCGATGACCGTGCGCGGCATCTGCATCAGAGACAGAATGCCCTCCTGCATGCGCGCGCCGCCCGAGGCCGGCACGACGATCAGCGCCGCCTCGCGCTCGACGGCGCGGCGCGCGGCGGCGACCAACCCTTCGCCGACCGCCATCCCCATCGACCCGCCCATGAACGCGAAATCGAACGCTGCGACGACCGCCGCATTGCCGCCGATCCGCCCCTCGGCCAATGCCAGCGCGTCGCCGGCGCCGCCTCCATCAAGCGCGGCCTGGCCCTCGCGCAACCGTTCGGTGTAGCGCTTGCGGTCGCGGAAGCGCAGCGGGTCGGGCGCGACCTTCGGCGCCTCGATGCGCTCGAACGCGCCGCCGTCGAACAGCATCGCGAAGCGCGCCGCGCTGCCGATGCGGAAATGGTGGCCGCAATGGCGGCACACGTCGAGATGCGCGGCCAGCTCGCGATGGAACAGCATCTGCTCGCAGCCCGGACATTTCTTCCACAGATTGTCCGGCACATCGCGCCGCGTCAGCGCGCGGATTTTCGGCAGAACGTAATTGGTCAGCCAGTTCATCGGCGTCGCTTCTTCCCCCTCTCCCCCACCGGGGGAGAGGGTAGGGTGAGGGGGCCCTCCAGGACGCGATCACGGGGCCGATTTAGCACCCGGCAGGCAGAAGCCGGTACTGCCGGAAGCACCCCCTCACCCCGCTCTCTCCCCCCGTCGAACGGGGGGAGAGGGAAAACTTGAAAGGCGCCGCATGGACCATCTTGGTCGAGGCTGATCAGCGCTGCAGCTCGCGCGCGGCGCGCGCAGCCGGTCGCTCGGCGCAGCGCTTGAACCAGTCGGCCATCTTTAGCACGCCCGACAAATCGATCCTCGCCGGCCGCGCCCACGACAGAATGCTCGCGACATTGAGGTCGGCGACCGTGAAATGCTCGCCCAACAAGTAGGGCGAGGCGGCGCAGGCGGCGTCGAGCACCATCAGCGGGCGGCCCAATTCCTTCTCGCACTGGTCGGCCAGCGCCGCGTCGCGCTTGTCCTCCGGCAACAACGCACGGTGGAACATCGCGGTCAAGACCGGGCGCTCGACCTCGGTCATGCCCCAGAAGCTCCACTGCCAGGCGCGCGCCTCGTCCTCGAAGCGGATCGGGTAGAGGCTGCCGCGCGAGTGCTTCTTGGCGAGATAGAGGTTGATCGCCATCGATTCCCACAGCACG
>DATEKP010000443.1:0-2130 GCA_035277405.1 Allostellaceae bacterium
GACATCCCGGAATTGAAGGAAGCCTTCCGCCAGGGGATCGACATTCATGCGCTGACCGCAAGCCAGGTCTTCGGCGTGCCGCTCGCACAGATGGACGAGCTGACCCGGCGGCGCGCCAAGGCTATCAATTTCGGCATCATCTACGGCATCAGCGCATTTGGCCTCGGCAACCAGATCGGCGTGCCGCAGGGCGAGGCGGCAGAATACATCCGCGCCTATTTCGAGCGTTTCCCTGCGATTCGCGCCTACATGGAGAAGGTCAAGGCCGACGCCCGGCGCGCCGGCTATGTCGAGACGATCTTCGGCCGCAAATGCTTCATCCCCGGCATCCGCGACGCCAACCCGGCGCGCCGCGCCGGCGCCGAGCGGCAGGCGATCAACGCGCCGTTGCAAGGCTCGGCCGCCGACATCATCAAGCGGGCGATGGGCCGCCTGCCGGCGGCGCTCGCCAGGGCTGGCCTCAGCGCGCGCATGTTGCTGCAGGTGCACGACGAGCTGCTGTTCGAGACGCCGGCGGCGGAGGTCGAAGCAACCGCCCGGCTCGTCCGCGATGTCATGGAAGGTGCCTGCGCGCCGCGCTGCACCCTCTCGGTGCCGCTGGTCGTCGAGACCGGCTGGGCGAAGAGCTGGGACGACGCGCATTAAGCGACCGCGTTTGCTGTAAATACAGCGCAAAAACAGCAAACAGCCCCTCTCGTGCGGAGGCAACCCGGGCGCGGCCTGATGCGATCTAGTCCCGTCCGGCGCTTCAGTTGTCGGGGCATCTGTAGCCGGCGATTGCGGCAATTTTAGCGGCGATGCGCTTTTCGCAAAACAATAATCCGGCCGCATTCGATTGAGTCCAATGCCGGGACAGAGCGCAGAAAAGCCCGCTCGCGGGTACGGAGGCTGCCATGCGCGAAAGGGATGCATGGCTGACCTGTCTCGATCGCCGATTGTGCGATGCAACATGCGCTTCTATCTCAGAGGCGCCATGTCTCGCCGTTCCCCGTTTCGCAGCCCTGCGCTGACCCGCGGCCGCTCGTTCCTGCACCGTCTCGACCGGGTCGCGGGCGATCTGAACGTGCTGCTCGTGGCGCTCGCGATCGGCCTCGCGACCCTCGATTTCACGTTTCTGGTGACCGAGAAGGTGATCGAGAAACTGCCGCCGGTCACCGTCGTCACCTACGAAGCGCCGAATTCGCAGCATTGAGCGGAGGCGCGCGGCGGTATGCTGCCGCCGTGCCTAAATTCCCCCGCACCGTCGCTGCCGTTTGCATCGCATTCGCGTTCCTGGCCGCCGGTGCGCCCCCGGTTTGTGCGGCCGACGCGGACCAGGCGTGGGCCGACCTGCGCTGGGGCGACACGAGCGCCGCGCTGGCCGCGCGTTTCGGCGCGCGCGCCCGAATTTTGGCTCGGCCGATCGACTTCGGCGACAGCTACGCGCAGGTCGTGCTGCCGCATGTCGCGGTTGGCGGCGTGCCGGTCGTCGCGTTCTTCCAGATGGACAAGGCGACCGGCGGGCTGAAGCGCATCCAGTTCGAACGCCAGCGCCACGGCGTGAACCCGCCGGCCTTTCGCGCCGTCGTCGCCGGGCTCGACGCCGCCTACGGCGCCCCCGAGCGGGAATGCGACATTCCGCCCGGGCCGGCGAGCGGCTGGCAGGCGGCGACCGAACTGAGCTGGCGGCGCGGCGGCAATCTGATCCGGGCGATCTTTCGCGACACGACGATCGAGGCGTTCGAGGGCTGCCTGTTCGGCGATCTGACGCTCGGGCCGTGCGGCCTCACGGGTCAACTACTCGTCCGCATCAGCCCGGCGGGTAGCGACCGGACGCAATGCCCTGCCGCGGCAAACGGTAGATGATTGCGGCGGGACATGAGGCCTTCTCCCGCCCTGCGGGAGAGGGGGGACCGTTCGCGCATGCAAGCGGTGGGTGAGGGCACAGGCGAGGGATTGCCCTCTCACCCCCGACCCTCTCCCCCGACGGGAGAGAGGGGGTTGCAAGAGCTAGAGCGGAATCCGATCAGGTTCGAGCATAGCCGGAGTTGGCGAGGAAATTGGTGCATTCGGCGGGTTTGAAAAGATCGAGCAGGGTGCCGATGCGCTGGTAGAGGGTCTCGACCGAGCGCTCTTGGGCCTTGCGCAGAT
>DATEKP010000444.1:0-5788 GCA_035277405.1 Allostellaceae bacterium
AAGGCGTTCTTCAAGCTCCACGAGATCACCGCCGACTGGGAGGCGATCATGACGACCGGCGACGAGCGGCTCATCACCTCGCTGGCGATGATCTGCCCCTTCGCGCCGAGCGAGAAGCAGGCGCTGCTCGAAGCCGCCGACCTCGACGCGCGTGCCGAATTGCTGACGGCACTGGTCGAGATGGCGGCGGTCGAACCGCGCAGCGAGGAGCAAGGCGGCAGCACGCGGCATTGAAGCTGGCGGGAGGACAGCGATGGACGAACCCTCCGAGATCGACCCGAAACTGCTGGAAATCCTGGTCTGCCCGCTGACCAAGGGGCCGCTGCGCTACGATCGCGCGGCGCAGGAACTGGTCAGCGAGGAGGCAGGCCTCGCCTATCCGATCCGCGACGGCATCCCGATCATGCTGGTGGACGAGGCGCGCCCGCTGCGCGACGACGAGAAGCCGGCGACGCCGCGGCCGCCGGTCGCCGAGCGGTGAGCCGGCGACGCTGCACCCCGTCACCCCCGCGAAAGCGGGGGTCCAGGGGCAGCTGCTCGTCGCTGGCCCTTGATTCCCGCTTGCGCGGGAATGACGGCTCGGCGGCATGAGCGGCAGCGCCCCCTGGCCGGTCGAGCTGCGCCTGAAACGCGCCGAAAAGCGGCTCGACGTCGAATTCGACGACGGCAGCCGCTTCAGCCTGCCGGCCGAGTATCTGCGCGTCGAAAGCCCATCCGCCGAGGTGCAGGGGCACGGGCCGGGCGAACGCCGGCTGGTCGCCGAGCGCGCCCATGTCGGCATCCTGGCGCTGGAGCCGGTCGGCAATTACGCGGTGCGCATCAAGTTCGACGACCTGCACGACACCGGCATCTATTCCTGGGAATACCTGCACGAGCTCGGCCGCGATTACGACCGGCGCTGGGCCGCCTACCTTGCCGCTCTCGCCAAGCAGGGGTTGAGCCGCGAACCAAAGCGGGGCTGAGCAGCGCGCGGCGGGTGCGCGCCGCATACTATCGCAAGTTGCGGAGCGGCGTTGACCGCATACCAACGTATGAGATATGACGCGGGCGCTCTTTGCGAAGCGCGGGCGTCATGGCGACAACACGACGGATCGGACGGCCAGGCCGGCGCAAGGCCGATAAGCCGGACCCGGTCGATGTGCAGGTCGGGGCGCGCGTCAGGTTGCGGCGCAACATGCTGGGGATGAGCCAGGAACGCCTCGGCGAGAAGCTCGGCCTGACCTTTCAGCAGGTGCAGAAATACGAGCGCGGCGCCAACCGCATCGGCGCCAGCCGGCTGTACGAATTGAGCCGCGTGCTCGACGTGCCGGTGGCGTTCTTCTTCGACGATGTCGATCCGGTGCGCGCGCCGGCGATCCCGGGCGGATTTGCCGAACCGCCGGCCGAGGCCTTCGAATCCGATCCGCTGCGCCGCCGCGAGACCGTCGAACTGGTGCAAGCCTATTACGAGATCGACGATGCCGCGCTGCGCCGCCGATTGTTCGATCTGGCGAAGGCGCTGGCCGCCGGCGGCACGGCCCCGACCCGCCGTCGCCGCGGCCGCGCCAAAGCAGCCGGCCCGCAACATCGGGCTTGACGCTCGCCCGCGGGCATTCGAAAAGTTGCCGCCGGGGAAGGGGCGCCCGGCATGGGCGCGCAGCGCCGATCCGGCGCAGGCCATCGGGGCCGATCCCAGGGAGAGCATCTCTTGCCGCAGCACGATTTTGTCTTCACCAGCGAATCGGTGTCGGAGGGGCATCCCGACAAGGTCTGCGACCGCATCTCCGACGCCATCGTCGATACCTTCATCGCCGCGGAACCACAGGCGCGCTGCGGCGTCGAGACGATGGCGACGACCAACCGCATCGTGCTCGCCGGCGAGGTGCGCGGCCCCGCCTCGATCGGCAAGGACATGCTGATCGAGGTGGCGCGCCACGCGGTGCGCGACATCGGCTACGAGCAGGAGGGCTTTCACTGGCAGCGCGCCCAGGTCGATTGCCTGATCCACAGCCAGTCGCCCGACATCGCGCTCGGGGTGGACGCCTCCGGTAACAAGGACGAGGGGGCCGGCGATCAGGGCATGATGTTCGGCTACGCCTGCGGTGAAACCCCCGAACTGATGCCGGCGCCGATCTATTACGCCCATGCGATTCTGCGCTCGCTCGCCGAGGCGCGCCATTCGGGCGCGGCGCCGCTGCTCGGCCCCGATGCCAAGAGCCAGGTGACGCTGCAATACGCTCACGGCCGGCCGGTTCGGGCGACCGCCGTCCTGGTCTCGGCCCAGCACGCGCCGACGATCGGCCAGGAGGAGGTGCGCGAAATCATCCGGCCGCACGTCGTCAACGTGCTGCCGGACGGCTGGATGTGCGACGAGGACCATTTCTACGTCAACCCGACCGGCCGTTTTGTGATCGGCGGGCCGGACGGCGATTGCGGCCTGACCGGGCGCAAGATCATCGTCGATACCTACGGCGGCGCCGCGCCGCACGGCGGCGGCGCGTTTTCCGGCAAGGACCCGACCAAGGTCGACCGCTCGGCCGCCTACGCGGCGCGTTACCTCGCCAAGAACGTCGTCGCCGCCGAGCTGGCCGAGCGCTGCACGATCCAGGTCGCGTATGCGATCGGCATCGCCAAGCCGCTCTCGGTCTATGTCGAGACCGACGGCACCGGCCGCGCCGACGAAGCGAGGCTGTCGCGCGTGCTGCAGGAACTGATGGACCTGTCGCCGCGCGGCATCCGCACCCACCTCGGCCTCAACAAGCCGATCTACGCCCGCACCGCCGCCTACGGGCATTTCGGCCGCCCGCCCGAACCCGACGGCGGCTTCTCGTGGGAGCGGCTCGACCTCGTCGACGAACTGCGCCGCGCATTCTGAGGACCTGCTACCCTCTCCCGCAGTGCGGGAGAGGGTGGCCGCGGGCGCAGCCCGCGGACGGGTGAGGGCATCGGCGTCCAGGACTCTCGCCCTCCCATCGCTGGCGATGGGTCCCTCCCTCTCCGGCAATGCGGGAGAGGGCTAATGCGAGCAACCGGTGAGCGATCTTTCCGCAGAACATCCTCGCCGCGTTTACGGTCGCCGCCGCGGGCGGCCGTTGCGGCCCGGGCGCGAACGGCTGCAGCATGAATTGCTGCCGCGCCTAGCGGTCGATCTGCCCGAGCAGCGGTTGCTCGATCCGCGCGGCCTGTTTTCGCCGGCGCCGGCGCAGGTCTGGCTGGAAATCGGGTTTGGCGGCGGCGAGCACCTGGCGGCGCTGGCCGAGAGCCACCCCGAGATCGGCTTTATCGGCTGCGAGGTGTTCGAGAACGGCGTCGCGCGCCTCGTCGGCGAAATCGCGCGTCGCGAGCTTCGCAACATCCGCATCCTCGCCGATGACGCGCGGCTGCTGCTCGATCGGCTGCCGCCGTCCTCGCTGGGTCGCGTGTTCATCCTGTTTCCCGATCCCTGGCCGAAGCGGCGGCACCACAAGCGCCGGCTGGTCTCGCGCCCGACCCTCGACCGACTCGCAGTGGTTATGCGGCCGGGAGCCGAACTGCGCCTTGCCACCGACGACCGCGACTATCTCTGCGGGATGCTGGAGCGGCTGACCGACCATTCCGATTTTGCTTGGCTGGCGCGCCGCCCGGCCGACTGGCGCGAGCGCCCCCTCGACTGGCCGGCCACCCGCTACGAGGGAAAAGCCCGCGCCGCCGGCCGGGACCCGGCTTTTCTGCGATTCATCCGACGCCAAAATACCCTTCCCTTGTGAAGCCTTGTGAAGGGGGGCGGGTAAGCAGCGGCTTGCCAGCGGCGCGGGTTTGCCTATATACCGCGGGCAAAAGTCCGATAGGCTCCGTTTGGGCGCCAGCGCCTGCCGGGCCGGTTGTTGGAGTGGGCCCGGCGGCCCACTTTTTGTTTGCGGCCCAATTGGTGTTGGCCAGGAGACGAGAAGCGCTTTGGCGATCGACACGAACCAGATCGGCCGGCTGATCGAGCCGTCGCTCGAGGGGATGGGCTATCGCCTGGTGCGGGTCATGCAGACCGGCGGCCAGCATCGGCCGACCGTACAGGTCATGGCCGAGCGGCAGGACGATTTGCCGATGAGCGTCGACGACTGCGCCCAAATCAGCCGGCAGGTCTCGGCCGTGCTCGACGTGGCCGATCCGATCGCCGGCGCCTATACGCTTGAAGTCAGCTCGCCCGGCCTCGACCGGCCGCTGGTCAAGCCGGAAGACTACGACCGCTTCGCCGGGTGCGAGGCGCGCATCGAACTGAGCGCGCCGCGCGACGGCCGCAAGCGGTTCCGCGGTCGCCTGCTGGGCCGTGCCGAGGATTGCGTGCGGCTGGCCGAAGCGGCCGGCGAAATCCGCCTGCCGTTGGCGGCGATCGCGCGGGCGAAGCTGGTTTTGACCGACGATCTACTGGCGCCGGCCGGGCAAAAGCCGGCGCAAATCCATTGATCTACGGGTAAATCCGATGGAAACGACGACGACCTATGCCCGCCCCGAACTGCTGCAAGTGGCCGACACGGTCGCGCGCGACAAAGGCATCGACAAGGACGAAGTCCTCGACGCGATGGAGCAGGCGATCCAGAAGGCCGGCCGCTCGAAATACGGCCAGGAATATGACATCCGCGCCGAAATCGACCGGCGCAGCGGCGAGATCCGGCTGCTGCGCTTCCGCGAGGTCGTCGATGCGGTCGAAAACGAGGCGACGCAAATGCCGCTCGCGGCGGCGCAGCGGCTCAACGCCGAAGCCGAGATCGGCGACTTCATCACCGACCCGCTGCCGCCCATCGATTTCGGCCGCATCGCGGCGCAGACCGCGAAGCAGGTTATCGTGCAGAAGGTGCGCGACGCCGAGCGCAAGCGGCAATACGACGAATTCAAGGACCGCGTCGCGGAGATCGTCAACGGCCTCGTCAAGCGTGTCGAGTTCGGCAACGTCGTCGTCGATCTCGGGCGCGCCGAGGCGATGCTGCGCCGCGACGAACTCTTGCCGCGCGAGAGCTTCCGCACCGGCGAGCGGGTGCGCGCCTACATCTACGACGTGCGCGAGGAGGCGCGCGGGCCGCAGATTTTCCTGTCGCGCACGCACCCGCAATTCATGTCCAAATTGTTCGCCCAGGAAGTGCCGGAAATCTACGACGGCATCATCGAGATCAAGGCGGTGGCGCGCGATCCCGGCAGCCGCGCCAAGATCGCGGTGATCTCGCGCGACAGCGGCATCGATCCGGTGGGTGCCTGCGTCGGCATGCGCGGCAGCCGGGTTCAGGCCGTGGTCGGCGAATTGCAGGGCGAGAAGATCGACATCATCCCCTGGTCGTCCGATCCGGCGACGTTCGTCGTCAACGCGCTGGCTCCGGCCGAGGTCACCAAGGTGGTGATGGACGAGGAGCAGCGCCGCATCGAGGTCGTCGTGCCGGACGACCAGTTGTCGCTGGCGATTGGCCGGCGCGGCCAGAACGTGCGGCTCGCCTCGCAATTGACCGGCTGGGACATCGACATCCTGACCGAGGCCGAGGAATCCGAACGGCGCACCGAGGAATTCCGGACGCGCAGCCAGATGTTCATCGATGCGCTCGACATCGACGACGTGATCGCCCACCTGCTCGTCACCGAAGGGTTCGGCTCGCTCGAGGAGGTCGCCTACGTCGCCGTCGACGACCTCGCCGAGATCGAGGGCTTCGACCAGGAGATCGCGAGCGAATTGCAGGAGCGGGCGCGCAATGCGCTGGAGCGCCGCGACCGCGAATATGAAGAGCGTTATCGCGAGCTCGGGGTCGAAGACGATCTGGCCGGCCTCGACGGCCTCAGCCCCGGCATGCTCGTG
>DATEKP010000445.1:0-2551 GCA_035277405.1 Allostellaceae bacterium
CGGGCGGGTGTGGCGCGGCGGGCAGCCGGCGCGCAATGCCGCCCAGCCGGCCTCGTCGAGCCCGGCGCGGCGCGGCGATGCCGCAGCGGCACCAGCCGTCAATTGGCGCAGCCCGGCCTCGATCCCGCCCGCATCGTCGGGCAGCGCCGCGGTGCAGAGCGTCGGCACCACGCCGTGCGATTGCAGCAGGTAGCCGGACGGCGTGACGAGACCGGCCCAGGTGACGATGAACTCGCCGTCATTCGGCAGGCGCAGCACGGTCTGCACCGTGCCCTTGCCGTAGGACGAGCTGCCGACGACAACGGCGCGGCCGCGGTCCTGCAACGCCGCGGCGACGATCTCGGAGGCCGAGGCCGAGCCGCCGTTGACCAGCACGACGATCGGCAGCGACGGCGCGACCGCGTCGCCGGCCGCCGCAAAGCGCTGGAAGCTCGCCGGATGGCGCCCGATCGTCGAGACGATCGGCCCCTTCGGAATGAACAGATCGGTCAGCGCGACCGCCTGGTCGAGCAGGCCGCCGGGATCGCCGCGCAGATCGAGGACGATGCCGGCCAGCCGTCCGCCGGCCTGTCGCTGCGCCTGCGCCAGCCCCTCGGCGACCCGCCGCGCGGTGCTGTGGTTGAAGCTGGCGATGTGGAACACGGCGATGCCGCCGTGCTGCGACATCGTCACGGTCGGCAAGACGACGTAGCCGCGGTGCAGCACCAGGTCGCGCGGCACCGTTGCGCCCTGCGCCAGGATCTTGACATCGACCGCGCTGCCGATGGGGCCGCGCAGCCGGTGGATGACCTCGTGATGCGGGCAGCCGGCGGTGGCGACGCCGTCGACCGCGACGATCTGGTCCTCGGGCCGGATGCCGGCGCGCTCGGCCGGGCTGTGCTCGGTGACGGCGGTGACGCGGTAGGCGTCGTCGGCGGTGTCGAGCGTCACGCCGATGCCGCCGAAGCCGTCGCGCGCAGCGCGCTGGTCGCGCGCCTGATCGGGCGGCGAATAGCGCGAGAAGGGATCGAGCGCGCGCGTCATGCCGGCCAGCACGGCGCCGTCAATGCGCTCTTGCGGCAGCGCCGCGAGGGTCGGCGAGGCCTGCTTGGCGGTGGCGACGATCTTGTCGATCGTCGCGCCCCATTGCCGGTTGTCCTTGTCGGGCGGCGCCCGGAAGAACGCGACGTCGCGGCCCTCGTAGCTCAGCGTCAGCGCATCGGCGACGGGACTGCCGAAGCTGCCGCCGACCGCCAGCTTGTTGTCGAGCCGCGCCAGCCGGGCCGCGCCGGCGAGCGCGAGCTGCCGGCTGGTGACCGGCCGGATGTAGTAGTCGGAAACGTCTTGCAACCCCCGCGCGAACAGTGCGCCGTCGGCGCTCGCGGCAGTCGGCGCGTCGCGCCCCGCGCAGCCGGCGAGCGCCAGCAACCAAATCGCGACCCCCGCCCTGGCGGCGGCACCGATCTGCCGGGACGAAACCGATGCGCGAACCGACATTGCCGGCTCCCCTGTTCGCTGCCTGGTGTGCCCTCTCGCGGAGCCATCCAGATTTGTCTGCGGCGGGACTGCCCACCACCGGCAATCCTAAACGGCGATCAGAGTAGCCGCCCGAATGACGGCGATCAATCGCCGCTAGTTAGCGCTTTGGTATAGGCGGCGATCAGCGCCGCCGACGATAGAGTCCCCGGCGCGGCGGCCCCCGCATCGGTGCCGCCATGCCGGCATCGATCCGGAAGATCAGCCTTCCGCCGACCACATCGGCTTCGACCAGCATCGCCTCGACACTGTCGCCGAGCGCGAAGATTCGGCCGGTGCGGCGGCCGACCAGGCGATGGCGGGCCGCATCGTGGTCGTAATAGTCGGACGGCAGGGTCGAGACCGGCACCAGACCGTCGGCGCCGCTGTCCGGCAATGTGACGAACACCCCGAACGGCGCGACCCCGGTGATGCGCGCGTCGTAGAGCGTGCCGATCGCGCCGCTCATCAGCTGCGCCCGACAGCGGTCGAGCGCTGCGCGCTCGGCCGCCGCGGCGCGGCGCTCGGTGGCCGAGATGTGCTCGCCGATCGGCCCCAGTTCGTCCTCGTCCGCCACCGCGGCGCCGACCAGCGCGCGGTGCACGAGGAGATCGGCATAGCGCCGGATCGGCGAGGTGAAATGCGCGTAGCGCGGCAGCGCGAGGCCGAAATGGCCGATATTGCGCGGGCTGTAGACCGCCTGCGCCTGCGCCCGCAACACCAGTTCGTTGACGATGGCGGCTTCCGGCGTCGCGGCGGCGCGTTCAAGGATGCGGTTGAACAGGGCCGGGCGGATCACTTGGCCCTTGGCGAGGGCGAGGCCGGGGATGCCGAGCTCGGCAAGAAAATCGCGCAGCGCCGCCAGTTTTTCCGGGTCGGGCCGGTCGTGCACGCGGTACATGCAGGCGCGGCGGCGAGTTTCGAGCTCCTCGGCGGCGGCGACGTTGGCGAGGATCATGAACTCCTCGATCAGCCGGTGGCTGTCGCGGCGGGGGCGCGGCACAACCGCCTTCGGCCGCCCCTCGCTGTCCAGAACGACCTGATGTTCCGGCAGGTC
>DATEKP010000446.1:0-4538 GCA_035277405.1 Allostellaceae bacterium
GAATTTCGCCATCTGGTCGAAGATCAGCTCGGCGCGGCCTTGCTCGACGCCGCGCGCGGTGGCGCCCGTGACAAACTGCGCGCGCTGCGCGTCCATCTCCGACTGGATCTTCTTGCCCATCGCGCGCCGGAGCAGGTCGGCGCTGCCGAGCGTATAGCCGGCCAGCACCTGCGCGATCTGCATAACCTGCTCCTGGTAGACCATGATGCCGCGGGTCTCCTTCAGGATTCCCTCGATTTTCGGGTGCAGGTAATCGGCTTTTTCGCGCCCGTGCTTGACCGCGATGTAGCGCGGGATGTTCTCCATCGGACCGGGCCGATAGAGCGCGTTGGCCGCGACGATGTCCTCAAAGCAATCGGGACGCAGCTGCTTCAGCATGTCGCGCACGCCCTGACTTTCGACCTGGAACACCCCGACCGTGTCGCCGCGCGACAGCAGTTCGAAGGTTGGGGGATCGTCGAGCGGCAGATTGCCGAGATCGAGCCGGACGCCGCGGGCCGCCAGCAATTCGAGGCAGCGCGCCAATACGGTCAGCGTCTTGAGGCCCAGGAAGTCGAATTTGACGAGGCCGGCGAGTTCGACCCATTTCATGTTGAATTGCGTGACCGGCATGTCGGAACGCGGGTCGCGGTAAAGCGGCACCAGCTCCGAGAGAGGCCGGTCGCCGATCACGACGCCGGCGGCATGCGTCGAAGCGTGGCGGTAGAGGCCTTCGAGCCTGAGCGCGATCTCGATCAGCCGCGCCACCGTCTCGTCGCCGTCGCGCTCCTGCTGCAATCTCGGCTCGGCTGCGATCGCCTTGGCGAGGCTCACCGGATGCGCCGGGTTGTACGGCACCAGCTTGGCGAGGCGATCGACCTGGCCGTACGGCATGCCGAGCACCCGCCCGACATCGCGCAACACCGCGCGGGCCTGCAGTTTCCCGAAAGTGATGATCTGGGCGACGCGGTCGCGGCCGTATTTCTGCTGGACGTAGCGGATCACCTCGTCGCGCCGGTCCTGGCAGAAATCGATGTCGAAATCCGGCATCGAGACGCGCTCGGGGTTGAGAAAACGCTCGAACAGGAGGCCGAAGCGCAGCGGGTCGAGGTCGGTGATCGTCAAGGCCCAGGCGACCACCGAGCCGGCGCCCGAGCCGCGTCCCGGCCCGACCGGAATGCCCTGGCGCTTTGCCCATTGAATGAAGTCGGCAACGATCAGGAAATAACCCGCGAAGCCGGTACGCACGATCATATCGAGCTCGAACTCGAGCCGCTCTCGATATTGCGGAGCGTCAGCCTGGTCGATGCAGGCGGCGGCGAGCCGGGCCGCCAGCCCGGCAAGCGCCTGCTGGCGCAATGCGCTCTCCGCGTCCGCGCCGTCGGTGCTGTCGAACGCCGGCAGGATCGGCTTACGCGACTGCGGGATGAAAGCGCAGCGGCGGGCGATGACGATCGTGTTGTCGCAGGCCTCGGGCAGATCGGCGAACAATGCCCGCATCTCTTCGGCCGGCCGGAAATAATGGTATGGCGTCAGCCGCTTGCGGTCCTCGTCGGCGACCGCGCGGCCCTGCGCGATGCATAACAGCGCGTCGTGCGCCTCATAGAATTCACGGCCCGGGAAATAAGCATTGTTGGTGGCGACGAGCGGCAGGTCGTGGGCATAGGCGAGAGCGACGAGGCCAGCCTCGCTGCGCATCTCCTCGGCCATGCCGTGGCGTTGCAATTCGATATAGAGCCGGCCGGGAAACACTTCCTTCAGCCCGACGAGCATCGCCTCGGCCGCCTCGCTCTGGCCTTCGGCGACAAACCGGCCGACCGGGCTGCTCGCGCCGGCAAGGCAGATCAATCCGTGATTCGCTGTGGCGAGGCTGCCCAGCGAAACGGCGGGTTCGGCGCCGGTTTCGCCGTCGAGGTAGGCGCGGCTCGTCAGCGCCATCAAGTTGCGGTATCCAGCCTCGTTCTGGACCAACAGCACGATGCGGTCCGGCTCGTGTCCACTGCCGCTGCCGTTGCCGTTGCCGTTGCCGTTGCGGGCCCCGCGGGGCGGCTCTCCGGCTAGCGCGAGCTCGACCCCGACGATCGGCTGGATGCCGGATTCGGCGCAGGCGGTGGCGAATTCGAGCGCGCCGAACAGGTTGCCGCTGTCGGTGATCGCGACCGCGGGCATGGCCTCGGAACGGCACAATTGCACCAGCTCCTTGACCCGGATCGCCCCGGACGACAGCGAATACGCGGAATGGGTGCGCAGGTGGACGAAATCGGCGAGCGGCATGCCCTCAAGATGGCACGATCGGAGCCTGAGAACAGCCATTGTCCCTCTCCCGCATCGCGGGAGAGGGGGAACAAGCGCGCAGCGCTTGGTGGGTGAGGGTTTTTCGGCGGGAAACGCCCTCACCCGCCTCGCTGCGCTCGGCACCCTCTCCCGCAATGCGGGAGAGGAAGTACCCGCGAATCACCCGGCCGCGCCGGGCTGGCGGTCGAGGAAGCCGGTGACCACGTCGAGCCGGCCGTCGGCGATCGTCGCGAAATCGGTGCCGTCGACGAATACCAGGCCGCCCTCGGGCGCCAATTCCCAGCCGAAGCGGATGCGATCGTGATGCGCGTCGACCTCGCCCTTGCGGCGGAAGCGATAGCCCGGGAAGCGCTGCTGCACGGCCGCAATCATGCCGTCGATCGCGGCCGCCCCATCGCCGGCCATCAGCGGGTCGAGATAGCTGGCGCGATCGGTGAAGGTGCGGGCGATCAGCGCGCGCCGGCGCTCGCCGTCGGTCTCGTTCCACGCCGCGATGTAGCGGTCGATCAGGTCGGTGAACTCGTTCATCGTGCAACTCCATGGCCAAGCGTCCGTATCGGACGCGCCAGCAATCTCGCGTTGCCGCCGCCCCAGGTCGATAACGTCGCAGGTAATGGCCGGCGGCGGCATCCGCGGTTATGGTTAACGGCATGATGCAACCGGTCCAGACAGTCGGCGATCACTTGCGCGCCTGGCGCCAGCGGCGACGCATGAGCCAGCTCGACCTTGCGTGCGAGGCCGACATCTCGACCCGGCACCTGTCGTTTCTGGAAACCGGCCGAGCGCAGCCGAGCCGTTCCATGGTATTGCGCCTGGCCGAACGCCTCGACGTGCCGTTGCGCGAGCGCAACGTGCTGCTGGTCGCCGCCGGGTTTGCGCCGGTGTTCACCGAGCGGCGGCTCGACGATCCTGCGCTCAGCGCCGCGCGCGCCGCTGTCGAGCAGGTCTTGGCGGGGCACGATCCCTTCCCCGCTCTCGCCGTCGATCGCCACTGGAACCTGGTCGCAGCCAACCGCGCGGTGACGCCATTGCTTGCCGGGGTTCCGGCCGACCTCCTGCAGCCGCCGGTTAATGTCCTGCGGCTGGCATTGCATCCCGACGGCCTGGCGCCGCGCACGGTCAACCTGGCGGAATGGCGCGGCCATCTCTTGGCCCGCCTGCGCCGCCAGATCGAACTGACCGCCGAGCCGACGCTGATCGGCCTCCTCGAAGAACTCGACGCCTACCCGGCGCCGCGTCCGCCGGGACCGAGGCTGCACGCCGGCGACGCGGCCGCGGCGGTCGCAGTGCCGTTCCGCCTGCGCGGCGAGGACGGGGTCCTGTCGTTCTTCAGCACGGTTACGGTATTCGGCACCCCGCTCGACATCACGCTGGCCGAGCTGGCGATCGAGGCGTTCTTCCCGGCCGACGCAGAGACCGCCGCCAGGCTGCGCGGCGGCGCGGCGCCGGCGGCTATGTGACCCGCCCGTCCGCCAGCACGACGATGCGGTCGAGCCGGCCGGCGAGGTCGAGGTTGTGGGTGGCGATCAGCGCCGCCAGGCCGCTGCCGCGCACGATGTCGATCAGCGCCCCCATGACGCTCTCGGCGGTCGCGTGGTCGAGATTGCCGGTCGGCTCGTCGGCCAGCAGTATCTTGGGGTCGTTGGCGAGCGCCCGGACGATCGCGACGCGCTGCTGCTCGCCGCCCGACAGCCGCGCCGGGCGGTGCGTCAGCCGCGCGCCGAGCCCGACCTGGTTCAGCAATGCCTCCGCCTTGCGCCGCGCCGCGCCACGCGGCACCGCCGCGATCATCTGCGGCAGCATGACATTTTCCAGCGCCGAGAATTCCGGCAACAGATGATGAAACTGGTAGACGAAGCCGAGCGATTGCCGGCGCAGCAAGGTGCGTTCGTCGTCGCCAAGCCCGCCGCAGTCGCGGCCCTCGACCAGGACCGCGCCGCCATCGGGCCGCTCCAGCAGGCCGGCGACGTGCAACAGCGTCGATTTTCCAGCCCCGGACGGTCCGACCAGCGCGACAATCTCGCCCGCCGCCAGCCGCAGATCGACGCCATCCAGCACCGCCAGCTCGACCCCGCCCTGGTGAAAGGACTTGCGCACGCCGCGCAGTTCAAGCGCCGGCTGCTGCATCGGCTCTGTGCGTCCTTCGAGACGCGCCCCGGCTGTCGCCGGGCCGCTCCTCAGGATGAGGTCGTCCTTTGATGGCATCAACAAATGCCCCCATCCTGAGGAGGCCGCCCATGGGTCCGGCCTACGGCCGGCCCGAG
>DATEKP010000447.1:0-5051 GCA_035277405.1 Allostellaceae bacterium
CGCCGCGAAGGGTGACGGCGCACGACCTCGCCAAGCACTTGATACTAGACGTCGACAGTCCCGCCGACCTATCCACCAACAAAAAATATTTCGACGATTTTGGCCGGTGAGGGCGTCCGGCGCCCTGCTCGATACCGGCCCACTCGTCGCGTATCTCTACGCGCGGGACCGCCATCACGACTGGGCAGTCGAGCAGTTTGAGACCTTCAAACCTCCCTTCATTTCGTGCGAAGCGGTGTTGACGGAAGCGTGCTTTCTCGTCGTCCGCAACGGTCAGCGCCCGACGCTCGTGCTCGACTTGATCGGAATTGGAGTTGTGCGCCTCGATTTCGATGTGCAGGACGAACTCGCGGCTGTCCGCACGTTGATTGAGCGTTACGCCAACGTCCCGATGTCGCTGGCCGATGCCTGCCTGGTTCGGCTGGCGGAAATGACGGGGCTGCCGATCTGCACGCTCGACGACGATTTCGCGATCTACCGGACGAGAAGCGGGCGGGCTTTGCGCTTGATCATGCCGGAGCGCAGGCGCACGCTGCACGAACCTTGACGGGAGGACAGCGTGAAGCTCACCGGCGCCACGATACCCGACGAGATCGTCCGGCGCGTCGCCGCGCGGCGCGGCACCGAGCACTGCTTCGCCGAACTCGACCCGGAGCGCACCGCGCTCGTCGTCATCGACCTGCAGAACGCCTTTATGGACGAAGCTGTCGGCCACGCCGTGGCGCCCGCCGCGCGCGACATCGTGCCGGCGGTCAACCGCCTCGCGGCGGCGCTCAGAGAGGCCGGCGGCGGCGTCTTCTGGGTGCAGATGACGCATGACGCGCGCTGCCTCGCCGAATGGTCGGTGGCGCACGACATATTGACCCCGGCGCAGCGCGAAAAACGCGTCGCCGCGTTGTCCGAAGGGGCTGTCGGGCACGCATTGTGGCCGGCGCTCGACGTCCGCGCCGAGGACGAGATCGTCTACAAATACCGCTACAGCGGCTTCCTGCCCGGCACCTCCGATCTTGCCGATCGGCTGCGCGCCCGCGGCTTCGACACGGTGCTGATCACCGGTACGGTCACCAACGTGTGCTGCGAAAGCTCGGCACGCGACGCCAGCATGCTGAACTTCCGCACGGTCATGGTCAGCGACGGCAACGCCGCGCTGAGCCAGGCCGAGCACGATGCCGCGCTGACCAATTTCTACAACGTCTTCGGCGACGTGATGGACACCGCCATGATCGTCGCCGCGCTGGAGCGCCGGCAGGCCGCGCGGGGGGCTTAAGCTCGTAGATAGTTGCGCTCCGGGTTCCCCCCCCGCGCGCGGGGGAGGGGGACCATGCGAAGCATGGTGGAGGGGGCATCGATCGCCGCCGTGTGCCCCCTCCGGCTCGCTGCGCTTGCCACCTCCCCCGCTCCGCAGGGGAGGAACCAGCCCTTAGACGGCTCTCTCCAGTTCGCGCAGCACGGCGTCGCCCATCTCGCGGGTCGCAACCCGCGCCGCGCCGGCTTGCGCAATATCGGCCGTGCGCGCGCCCGCCGCGAGCGCGCGGCGCACCGCTCCCTCGACGAGGTCCGCCTCCTCGGCCAAATCGAACGAGTAGCGCAGCATCATCGCGAACGACAGGATGCAGGCGAGCGGGTTGGCGAGGCTCTTGCCGGCGATGTCGGGGGCGCTGCCGTGCACCGGCTCATAGAGAGCGCGGCGCCTTCCGGTGGCGTCGGGAGCGCCGAGCGAGGCCGAGGGCAGCATGCCGAGCGAGCCGGTCAGCATCGCCGCGCAATCCGACAAGAGGTCGCCGAACAGATTGCTGGTGACGATCACGTCGAATTGCTTCGGGTTGCGCACCAGCTGCATCGCGCAATTGTCGGCGTACATGAACGACAGTTCGACATCGGGGTAGTCGGGCTGCACGCGCCGCGCCACCTCGCGCCACAACACGCCCGATTCCATGACGTTGGCCTTGTCCACCTCGGTCAGCCGGCGCTGCCGCTTCTGCGCCAGCTCGAAGCCGGCGCGCACGACGCGCTCGATCTCGGCTTCGCTGTAGACTTCGGTATTGACGCCGCGGCGGCTGCCATCGGGCATTCTCTCGATGCCGCGCGGCTCGCCGAAATAGATGCCGCCGGTCAGTTCGCGCACGATCATCAGGTCGAGGCCGGCGACCAGCTCGCGTTTCAGCGAGGAGGCGTCGGCCAGCGCCTCGAACACCAGTGCCGGGCGCAGGTTGGCAAACAGGTCCATCTCCTTCCGCAGCTTCAGGAGACCGCGTTCGGGCTGCAGTTCGAACGGCAGGCTTTCCCATTTGGGGCCGCCGACCGAGCCGAACAGCACCGCATCCGCCGCCATCGCCTCGGCTAGCGTCGCCTCCGTCAGCGGCACGCCGGCCGCGTCGTAGGCTGCGCCGCCGACCAGCCCCTCGCCGATATCGAAGCGCGCGATCCCGCGCCGGTCGAAAAATTCGGCGACGCGCAACGCCTCGCGCATGATCTCGGGGCCGATGCCGTCGCCGGCCAGCACGAGGACTTTGCGGTTGGAGCGGGTGTCGGCCATCGCGTCGGTCTCAATCCCTGTTGTGAAGGTGGGCACCATAGAGGCCGGCCCGCGGCAGGCCAAGCCGGGACATCGGGACCGCGGGCCTCCGGCACGCAGCGGGCGGGACGCCCGCGCTCCTGGTCTCCCCTAGAATTCGGCGGCGTAGCCGCCATCGACCGGGATCGCCGCGCCGGTCACGAAATCGGAGGCCGAGGACGCGAGGAACACGGCGATGCCGCGCATGTCCGCGGGTGTGCCCCAGCGGCCGGCCGGGGTGCGGCGCAGGATGCGCTCGTTGAGGCCGGGCACCTGGGCGCGCGCGTCGCGCGTCAATTCGGTGTCGATCCAGCCCGGCAATACGGCGTTGACCTGGATGTTATCGGCGGCCCAGGCATTGGCCAGCGATTTCGTCAGCTGTACGATGCCGCCCTTGCTCGCGGAATAGGCGGCGGCGTAGGCGGCCCCGAAAATTGCCATCATCGAGCCGATATTGACGATCTTGCCGCCGCCCTGCCCCTTCATGACCGGGTAGGCGGCCTGGGCGCAGGCGAAGGCGCCGGTCAGGTTGGTGTCGATGACGGACCGCCACTCCTCGATCGCGTAATCCTGCGGCGGCTTCCTGATCGACATGCCGGCGTTGTTGACGAGGATATCGAGCCGCCCGAAGCGCTCCACGGTCCGCGCGATCAGATCGCGGCACGAAGCCGGATCGGCGACATCGAGCGCGATGAAGGCGCTCTGGGCACCGGACGCCTCCAGCGCGGCGACCGCCGCCGCGGATTTTTCCGGATTGCGCGCGGCGACCACGACCGCCGCGCCGGCCGCCGCGAGACCCTGGGCCATGCCGAACCCGATGCCGCCATTGCCGCCGGTGACGACCGCCACCCGGCCGTTAAGATCGAACAGGCTCACCGTTCTGTCCCGGTGCCGTGCATCCCGGCGCCACTGTGCGGCGGACAGAAGGGCGGCGCCATCAGAAATGCTAAATTGATGCAGTCATTGCGGGCGCAGCGAAGCAAGCTCCCCAGCAGGCCACCGGGGGATTGCTTCGTCGCCTGCGGCTCCTCGCAATGACGATTATTCAACCGGCGCGAGGGTCGGAGCGCTACCGGCTGAAGCCGGGGGGCATTGTGCCGTTGTGCCAGCCGCGGCGGCGGCCGTGCGTCCAGCCCGGCGGGTGCATGGCGCCGTGCCAGCCGAGTTTGCGGCCATGGCTGAAGCCGCGCGGCAGTCCCATCGCGCTGAACCCCGCGTGGCCGGCGCCGAAATTGCCCGGCGCGGCGGCGAACCCCCCGCCTCCGCCATTTCCGCCCCCGCCGCCCGGGCGCGCCTGCGCCGGCGAGACGGCAATGGCCGCGGCGAGCGCGGCGATCAGGCTCAATGCGACCGGAGTTCTGCGCATGCTGCCCTCCCTATTGGCGGCAACGGTGGACCGAGAATGCTTACGAAACGGTTTATCACGAATTCTCGCCGCCCGGTCCGCGCGCGTCGCGCACAGGCACACCGTGCATTCCGGCCGCGGCCGAGCCTATATCAGGGGCATGCAACGCAGAATGCTGATCGGCCTCACAGCCGGCGTCGCCGCGGCGGCCGCCTTTGGCGTGACGGCCGAGACGCGGCCGGTGCTGGTGTTTGCCGCGGCGAGCCTGCAGACCGCGCTCGACGCGATTGCCGCACGCTGGCGCGCGGACGCGCACAGGCAGGCGACGGTTTCCTACGCGGCGAGCTCGACCCTGGCGAAGCAGATCGCCAATGGCGCGCCGGCCGATCTGTTCATCTCGGCCGATCTCAAGTGGATGGATTACCTGGAGCAGCACGGGTTGATCGACCCGCGGAGCCGCGTCGATCTGCTCGGCAATTCGCTGGTGCTGATCGCGCCGGCGAATACCGCCTCCAGCGGCAAGATCGCCTCCGGCTTCCCGCTCGCTAAATGGCTGGGCGGCGGGCGGCTGGCGATGGCCGACCCGGCCGCCGTGCCTGCCGGCATCTACGGCAAGCAGGCGCTGCGAAGGCTCGGCGTTTGGCAGAGCGTCGAGGCCCATATCGCCGCCGCCGAGAACGTGCGCGCAGCGCTGTTGCTGGTGGCGCGCGGCGAGGCGCCGCTCGGCATCGTCTACCGCACCGACGCGGCGAGCGAGCCGGCGGTCCGCGTCGTCGGCACCTTCCCCGCCGACAGCCACGCGCCGATCGTCTACCCGATGGCGCTGACCAAAACAGCGCAACCGGATGCCGCCGCCTTCGCCGCTCATCTGCGCGGCCCCGTTGCCGGCGAATTGTTCGCGGCGCAGGGCTTCACCGTGCTCGACCGCGCCTCGTGAGCGGGTTTCTCGCGTTCTCGCCGGCCGAGACGACCGCGATCCTGCTGTCGTTGCGGGTCGCGTTCTGGGCGATGCTGTGCAGCCTGCCCCTCGGGGTCGCAACCGCGATGCTGCTGGCGCGCGGCCGCTTCTGGGGCCGCTCGCTGCTCAACGCCGCGGTGCACTTGCCGCTCGTGCTGCCGCCGGTCGTCACCGGTTACGTGCTCTTGCTGCTG
>DATEKP010000448.1:0-3915 GCA_035277405.1 Allostellaceae bacterium
AGGCCGAAGTGACGCGCGAGGTCGATGGCGGGCTGGAGACGGTCGCGTTCAAATTGCCGGCGGTCGTCACCACCGACCTCCGGCTCAACGAGCCGCGTTATGCCTCGCTCCCCAACATCATGAAGGCGAAGAAGAAGCCGATCGAGCAGCTGACGCCGCAGGCGCTCGGCGTCGATCCGGCGCCGCGGCAATCCTTGCCGGCGACCAGGATGTGCGCGTCGCCGCCGGCGGCTTGAGCGATCTCGGCGGCCGCGGCGACGCTGTTGAGGGTCGCCGGCTTCAGCGCGTTGTTGTCGTGTTCGGCGACGACGAGAACCGACATCAGATCACCCGCGCTTCGTTCTTCAGCTTGTCGACCAGCTCGGCGACCGAGCCGACCTTGACCCCGCCCTGGCGCTTCTCCGGCTCTTCGACCTTCAGCGTGACGAGCCGCGGCGTCACATCGACCCCGAGCTCGTCCGGGGTCAGCGCCGCGATCGGCTTCTTCTTCGCCTTCATGATGTTGGGCAATGAGGCGTAGCGCGGCTCGTTGAGCCGGAGGTCGGTGGTGACGACCGCCGGCAATTTGAACGCGACCGTCTCCAGCCCGCCATCGACCTCGCGCGTCACTTCGGCCTTGCCGTCGTCGAGCACGATCTTCGAGGCAAAGGTCGCCTGCGGCCAGCCGAGCAGCGCCGCCAGCATTTGCCCGGTCTGGTTGCAATCGTCGTCGATCGCCTGCTTGCCGATGATGACGAGTTCGGGGCCTTCCCGCTCGATCACCGCCTTCAGCAATTTGGCGACCGCGAGTGGCTGCAATTCGGCGGCGGTCTGCACCAGCACGCCGCGGTCGGCGCCCATCGCCAAGGCCGTGCGGATCGTCTCCTGGCACTGCTGGACGCCGGCCGAGAACGCGATGACCTCCTCGACGAGGCCCTTCTCGCGCAGGCGCAGCGCCTCCTCGACGGCGATCTCGTCGAACGGGTTCATCGACATCTTGACGTTGGCGGTCTCGACGCCGGTGTGGTCGGCCTTGACGCGGATTTTGACGTTGTAATCGACGACCCGTTTGACCGCGACCAGCGCTTTCATCTCGTCCTCGCTACCCTCGGGGCGGCACGGCGCGGCATAGCCCGCGCGCCGACCGAACGCAAGGGGGGCGGGTGTATAAATTAAGGTGACAGTTTACTAATTGCCACGCTCGATGACGCCTCCGGTCGACGGTTGAGAGGGTAATTAGTAAACTGTCACCGTAATCGTTACAGCCGGTCCTTGTGCTCGACGATTTTCCAGAACGTGTTCTTGTGGGCGATGTTGCCGCTCGCATCGAAGCGGTAGATGTCGCAGCCCTGGTATTCGAGCCTCTCGCCGTCCGTCCCCTTGCCGCGCACGGTCCACAGCGAGAGCGCCCGGTCGGGCGGGGCGAGGACGTATTCTTCGTTTTCCCACCGCATGTCGGGGATCTGCTTGAAACGGTCGGCGAGCGCCCTCCGGATCGCCGGCTTGCCTCGCAGCGTACGGCCGACCGTTTCCGGCCCGCGTGCCAGGCAGAATATCGCGTCCTCGGCAAAGCACCCGACGATCCTGTCGACATCGCGGCTGTTGAACGCCGCCGAAATCGCCCGCATCCGCTCGATGGTGACTGTCATCGTCGCTTACCTGTTCGTCCGATCGATAGTGCCGACATCGTATCGTCATTCCCGCGCAAGCGGGAATCCAGGGCCACGGGTCGTTTTGGTTGCCCTGGACCCCCGCTTTCGCGGGGGAGACGGTTGAGGCGTGCGGGTCGCGCCGGGCTGCCACAAGACATCGCGGGCGCCGTTGTCGTTGAGCCGGCGGCCGAGCACGAACAGGTGGTCGGAGAGGCGGTTCATGTATTTGACCGCCTCGGGGTTGACCCTTTCCTCGGCGGCGAGCGCGCAGACCAGGCGCTCGGCGCGGCGCGTCACGGTGCGCGCCAGATGCAGATGCGCGGCGGCGGCGCTGCCGCCCGGCAATACGAACGAGTTGAGCGGTGCGAGCGCGGCGTTGATCTGGTCGATCTCGCGTTCGAGACGCTCGGTCTGCGCCGCGACGATGCGTAGGGCGCCGGCCGCGCGCCGGCTGTCCTCGGGGGTGCACAGATCGGCCCCGAGATCGAACAATTCGTTCTGGATGCGCGCCAGCATCGCATCGACCTCAGGGTCGCCGGCGGTGTGCAGCCGCGCCAGGCCGATCGCGGCATTCGCCTCGTCCACCGTGCCGTAGGCCTCGACCCGCAAGGACTGCTTGGGCACGCGGCTGCCGTCGCCGAGCGAGGTCTCGCCCGTATCGCCGCCCTTCGTATAGATGCGGGTCAGCCGCACCATGGCTAATGGTGGTGGCCGCCGGCGGCCAGCATCATCAAGAGGGCCAGCAGCAACAGCGCGACGCCCTGCATGACGACGCGCGCCTGCATCAATTTGTTCGAGGTCTGCGAGCTGCCGCCGCGGAACAAATTCACCATGCCCATGCCGAGGACGCCGAGCACCCCGAGCATCGCCAGCACGAGCAGCACCGTCAGAAACGTCGTCATCCGCCGAATATGATAGCGGCGGCGGCCAGAGTCCCGACTAATTTCGGCCCGACAGCAGCCCGCGGGCGATGACCTGCGCCTGGATTTCGGCGGCGCCCTCGAAGATGTTGAGGATGCGCGCGTCGCACAGGACGCGGCTGATCGGGTATTCGAGCGCGTAGCCGTTGCCACCGTGGATCTGCAGCGCGTTGTCGGCATTGGCCCAGGCGACCCGCGCCGCGAGCAGCTTCGCCATGCCGGCCTCGATGTCGCAGCGCCGGCCGCTGTCCTTCTCGCGCGCCGCGAAATAGGCGAGCTGGCGCGCCAGCATCGTCTCGACGACCATCGTCGCGAGCTTGTGCGAGACGCGCGGGAACTGCACGAGTACCCGGCCGAACTGGCGCCGCTCCAGCGCGTAGGCGAGGCCCAGTTCGAGCGCGTTCTGCGCCACCCCGACGGCGCGCGCGGCGGTCTGCACCCGCGCGCTTTCGAATGTCGCCATCAATTGCTTGAAGCCCTGCCCTTCGACGCCGCCGAGCAGGCAATTGGCCGGCACCGCGAAGGCGTCGAAGGCGATCTCGTATTCCTTCATGCCGCGATAGCCGAGCACCGGGATTTCGGTGCCGGTCATGCCTTCGGCCGGAAACGGGTCGGCGTCGTCGCCGCGCGGCTTCGGCGCCAGGAACATGCTGAGGCCGCGATAGCCGCTGTCCGCGGGGCCGGTGCGGGCGAGCAGGGTCATCAGGTCGGAGCGGGCGGCGTGGGTGATCCAGGTCTTGGCGCCGTGGATGCGGTAGGTGTCGCCGTCGCGTACCGCGCGAGTCTGCAAATTGGCGAGGTCGGAGCCGGTATTGGGTTCGGTGAAGACGGCGGTCGGCAACACGTTGCCGGCGGCGATGCCGGGCAGCCATCGGCGCTGCTGCTCGGGCGTGCCGGCGAGGCGGATCAGCTCGCCGGCGATCTCCGATCGGGTGCCGAGCGAGCCGACCCCGATATAGGCGCGCGAGAGTTCCTCGGAGACGACGCACATTGCCATCTTGCCGAGGCCGAGGCCGCCATGCTCCTCGGGCAGCGTCACGCCGAACACGCCGATCGCCGCCAGTTCGTCGACGACCGCGAGCGGGATCAGCCGGTCCTGGCGGTGCCACTCGTGCGCGTACGGCGCGACCGCTCGCTCGGCAAAGCGGCGCACCTGGTCGCGCATCATGTCGAGCGTCGGGTCGGCGAGGCCGAGCCGGCCAAACACCGAGGGCGCACCGTCAGCCAAGAGCGCCGCGAGACGGGTGCGCGCCTCACCGAGCCCCTCTACCAGGCGCGCGGCATCGCCGCCGCGCAACGGCGCCAGCTCGTCCTCCCCAACGCCGAGATCTTGCGGCCGGACGATCTCGCCCTGCGCCATCGCG
>DATEKP010000449.1:0-3135 GCA_035277405.1 Allostellaceae bacterium
CGCGCGCCGGCGCCCGCGCGGGCGATCTCGGGCGGCTGGCCGGGAGCGGGGTGCGCGTTCTGGCCGACAGTTTCTCGCTGAAGGAGCGCGGCATCGACGAGCAGCGGCTCGCCGCCGGCATCAGCGCAGCGCCGCTCGACGTTGTGCTCGACGCGCTGGCCGACGGCGCCCAGGTCATCTGGCATTAAGGGAGAAGATCATGGCCGACAAGAAGACCATCACGATCGCGCTGATGGACGCGCCCTACGAGAACTCCCGCTCGACGACGGCATTGCGGCTGATCGATCTTGCCGCCAAGCGCGGCTACAACATCAACGTCTTCGCCTATGAGGGTGCGGTATTGCAGCCGTTCGCCGCGCAGAAGCCGCACCCCAACGCGGTGCACGGCCGTAATGCCGAAGAGGAAAACCACTTCATCCCGAAGGACGCGATCGCCGCCTTGATGCGCGAAGCCGAGAAGAACGGCGGCAAGATCGACTGGGTCAATTGCGGGTTGTGCGTCGACGAGCGCGGCGCCGGCGAGGCGATCCCCGGCGTCCGGCGCGGCTCGCCGACCGATTTCTGGCAGCTCGCCGAGGCCTCCGACAACACGCTCGTCATCGCGACGCGCTGAGCAGGAGGCAAAGATGAAGACGCTGAGCATCGTCGAGAGCGCCTACCGCGCGACCAGCGAGGAGCAGGACGACACGATCGTCTGGCTGCACGGCGCGATGAAGGGCGCCGGCGCCGATGTCGCGCTGCTGTTGCGCGGCAACGCCGTCAACTACCTCGTGCAGAAGCAGGACGCGCGCGGCCTCGCCTTTGGCGAGTGGCGGCAGACGCAGCCGCCGGCGATCGCCTCCGACCTGGCGGCGCTGGCCGCCAAGGGCGTCGAGATCTGCTATGTCGCCGAGGATCTGGCCGAGCGCGGCATCGAGCGCAACGAGCTGATCAACGGCGCCCAGCCGGTGGCGCGCGACGGCGTCGCCGGGCTGATCGGCGGCTTCGGCCGCGTCTGGTATTGGTAGCAGCCAGCCAGAATCGCCTCCTTTGGCGCGGGATTGCTTCGCTTCGCTCGCAATGACGATAGAAAGGTGTCATTGCGAGGAGCGCAGCGACGAAACAATCTCGGCCACGCCGCGCACCCTGATCGGATCGCGCTCTACCCGAAAAGGGCCGCCAGCACGGCGTTGAGGCGCTGGCGGCCGGCATCCGTCGCGGCGAGGCGGTCGGCGTCGAGCACGAGAAAGCCGCCGTCGATGAGCGGCGGCAAGCTGCGCGCGAACAAATCCTCGACCGGGCGTTCGGCCAGCGCTTCGAGGCGCCGGCGCGCGACGCCTTCGACCAGCCGCAGCCCCATCATCGTCATCTCCTCGATCGCCTCGTCGCGCGCGATCCGTGCGGTCTCCTCGATTGCCGTACCGTGCTGCTCGATCGCGGCGAGCCACGCCTCGGGCCCGCGCAGCTGGCGGATGGCGTGCTTTCTGCCCTCGCGGCTCACCCTGCCGTGCGCGCCGGGGCCGACGCCGAGATAATCCTGATAGCGCCAATAGGCGAGGTTATGGCGGCACTCGGCGCCGGGGCGCGCGTGGTTGGAGATTTCGTAGGCCGGCAGGCCGGCGGCGGCGAGGCGGCGTTGGGTCAGCTCGAACAGCGCCGCCGCAGTCTCCTCGTCGCCTGCCAAAGCCTCGCCGCGGGCGGCGCGGTTGCCGAACGCGGTGCCGGGTTCGATCGTCAGCTGATAAAGCGACAAATGCTCGCCGGCGAGATCGAGCGCCTCTTCGAGTTCGGCCCCCCATTGGGCGGCGGTCTGGCCGGGCCGGGCGTAGATCAGGTCGAAGGAATAACGGGGGAAATTGTCCCGCGCCAGGCGTATCGCGGCGATCGCCTCGTCGCGGCCATGCGCGCGGCCGAGAAATCGCAGCGCCGCGGGATCGAGCGATTGCACGCCGAGCGACAGCCGGTTGACGCCGGCCGCGGCGAAGCCGGCGAAGCGCTCGGCGTCGGCCGAATTGGGATTGGCCTCCAGCGTGACTTCGAGGTCGGGCGCCGCAGGCCACAATTGCCGCACCCGCGCGATCAGCGCCGCCACCGTCTCGGGCGGCATCAGGGACGGCGTGCCGCCGCCGAAGAAGATCGAGGTGACCTCGCGATCCGGCGCCAAGGCGGCCTGGCCGTCGAGATCGGTGAGCAGCGCGCGAGTCCACCGCGCCGCGTCGATCCGCTCGCGCACATGGCTGTTGAAGTCGCAATACGGGCATTTCGACCGGCAGAACGGCCAGTGGATGTAGACGGCCAGCGGTTCGCGGCCGGTTGCCCCCTCACCCCAACCCTTTCCCCCGGTGGGGGAGAGGGAATTCTTTGGAGCGCTTGGCTGACGATTGACCAAATCGGAAACGGCATCGCCTCAGCTCTCAGCACGTTCGATCGAGATCAGCGCCAGGCCGGTCTCAGGGTCTTTGCGCTTTCTCAGATGCGCCGGCGGCTCGACGAACACGACTTCGAGCGTCGGCCGCACATGGCCTTCCAAGAGATGCCCCCCGACGACGCTGCCGTCGGAGCGGCCGAGCACGGCATGGATGTGCAGCGCCGGCTCTCCCTCCGAGATCGCCACGTCGCCGAGCAATGACAGCACCTCGACCTGCTCGTCCACCGGGATACGCTTATAGTCCTTCCGGGACCAATCGAAATAGCCGACGACGGCCCGCTCGAACGCGCCGATCGCCGACAGCGCGGCCGCCTCGATCCGATGCTCTCGCGCGAATTTGCCGAGCGCCGCGACCGCCTCGTCGCCGCTGTCGAGCACCACGGCATGCGTCGCGGGCGGCCCCTTATCGAGCAGTTTCCAGCGCATCGGCGCCTCGGATTGCCTCACCGTTTCAACGGGGCTTCGCTTCCATTGTTCCGGGCGCCCATGGTTCCCTTCCCCGCTTGCGGGGGCCCTAGGGTGGGGGCATCAAGCGTGGTTGGCGCGCCAGCAGCGCCGCGGCGATGCTCAGCAGCGCAAGCAGGGCGAAGCATTCGAGCGGCCGCTCGTAATTGCCGGTCCAATCCCGGAGCGCGCCGGACAACAGCGGCCCCGCCGCCTGAGCCAGTACCTGTGCCGACAGCGCAATGCCGCGGATCGCGCCGAAATTGCGGCGGCCGAAATAATTC
>DATEKP010000450.1:0-4248 GCA_035277405.1 Allostellaceae bacterium
GCAGAGCGCGGGTGATCTCGGCGCAAAGCCGCTCGACTGAGATTGGAGCACTGCTCTTTTCCACCAGGGACGCCATGCTGGCCCGCCAATCGGTCACGATCCGCGACGCCTCTTCGGCAAAGCCGGTGTCGCGGGCCGGCCGGCCGACGATCTCGACGAGCCGGGCGAGCGTTGCTTTCGGATCGCCGACGAGGCCGATCGCGTTCGGGTAGGAGCGGCCGATTTCGTGCGGGTCGGCGTCGATCTGCACGATCTTCGCGGCCGGACCCGGCACGGTCCAATTGAGCGTCACCTGGTCGCCCGTGTCGCAGCCGATGAACAACACCAGATCGGCGCCGCAGACGATCTGGTTCGCGGGCGGCGCCGAATAGCTGCCGGCAACCCCGGCCGACAGGCGATGCCGCGTCGGGATCAGGCCGCGGGCGCCAAGCGATGTCGCGACCGGCGCCGACAGCGCCTCGGCGAGCGCCAACACTTCAGCGCCGGCGCCGGAGGCGGCGGCGCCGTCTCCGGCAACGATCGCAATGCGGCGGGCGCCGTTCAAGATCGCGATGACCTTCTGAATCTCCCGGTCGTCGGGCAGGCTGCGATAGAGCGGCACCGGCCGCGCCTCGGTTTCGAGTACCGGCGGCTCGGCGGTCTGGCCGAGCTCGATGACGTCGCCCTGCAGCCCGTTGAAATCGAGATGCGTCGGGCGCGGCGGCTCGCCGAGCGCGCTGCGCCAGGCGTGGCGCAGAAGGCGTGGCAAATCGGCGGTCGTATCGACCGGCGAGGAAAACCGGGTGACCGCCGAGAACAGCGGTGCGTGCGCGATCTCCTGATAGGCGTTGCGGTGCTGAAAGCGCGCCTCCTTGCGGCCGGTCAGCGCGATGACGGGACTGCGCCCGAGCCAGGCGTCCTGCAGCCCGGCGGCGAGGTTGGCGGCGCCGACCGACTGCGCCATACACACGGCGGGGCGGCCGGCGATGCGGGCGTAGCCGTCGGCCATGTAGGCGGCGGCCTTTTCGGAATGCGCCAGCACCGGCTTGACCCCGAGATCGGTCAATTGCAGCAGCGTGCGGCGCAATACCGACTCGACGAAAAACACGTGGGTCATGCCGGTCGAGTGCAGCGCCTTCGCCAGCCATTCCGCGCCGTTGATCCCGCCCCTATCGCTCATCTCGTCTCCTCCAGTCGTGTCGCGCAAAGTACCATCGGGCCTACACTGCCACCGCTGAGCCGTCGCGCGTAGCGGAAATGCGGCGCGCCTGACGCCCCTTGACGGTGCTTCGGCCGGAGGCCTACACACCGATACTGGCGGTTGCGCCCTGTGGATTTGAAAGGGAGAAGGCGGATGGCCCGCATCAAGCATATCGCGCTGGTGACCGACG
This sequence comes from Allostellaceae bacterium, assembly GCA_035277405.1. Lineage (GTDB taxonomy): Bacteria > Pseudomonadota > Alphaproteobacteria > ATCC43930 > CGMCC-115725 > DATARH01. The sequence continues at coordinate 1,371 of DATEKP010000450.1, forward strand.
ATCCCGCGAAGACCGCGGAGTTCTACAAGCAGCATTTCGGCCTGACGGAGTTGTACCGGCGGCCATCGGACAGCGGCGAGAACGGGGTGTGGCTCAGCGACGGCTACATCTATTTCGCGATCCTGAAATACGGCACGGGCGACGCGCCGAAACTGGGCCCGGGCCAGTCCTCCGAGCTGCGCGGCATCCACCATATCGGCTTCCAGGTCGACGACATCGGAGCGACCGAGCAGGCGCTGAAGGCGGCGGGCGTGCAGCCGGTGCCGATGCCCGAAGGCTATCGCCGGCGCGAGCGCGAGCCGATGGGACCGCCCAGCGACTCGGTCAACCTGAAATATCTCGGCCCCGATGCGGTGCATTTCGATGTGCGCCAGCGCGGCTGGGACGAGTCGATCGAGCTGGCGATGGACCGCTACGAACTGACCCCGGCCAAAGAGGCGGCCGAATAGCAGGCCAACTGCCGACCGCTCGCGAGCGCGGGCGGTCGGCGTTCGCGGAGCCGGGCTAGGCCTTGCCGCCGAGCGGCAGCACCGCGCGGCGCCAGGTGGTGTTGACCAACAGCGCGGTGCCGCCGTAATAGGCGAAGAACCCCGCCGCGAACAGGAAATAGCCGCCGATCCGCCCGGCCGCGGCCCAGCCGCCGGCCGCTGCACCGTTCGCGACATATGGCAGACCGGCCAGCAGATAGCCGACGAACGCGCACGCCCAAACGAGCGCCGCCACAGCGTTCATGCGCAGCGCACCGGCAAACAGCGACAACGCGACATAGGCGAAGGATTCGAGCAGGCAGCCCTCGAGCACCGTCGCGGTGCCGTCGTTCGGCAGGACGCCCCGGTTCTGCAGCATCATCAACACCGCGCGGGTGATGTTGAGCGCCGCGAACGAACAGAACGAGCTGCCGTGGAACGTGTCGTTGCGGCGGTACACGAAGAGGCCGGCGATCAGCAGCACAATGCCGGCATAGATCAGCATCTCCGGGAACAGCAGGTTCATGTCGCGCTGCGGCAACAGGCCGGTCTGGAACAGGCCGGTGGTCCAGATGCCGGTGGCGAAGGCCCACAGGCCGAGCGTCGAGGCGTTGCCGAAGGTCGCGATGCCCTGCGCCTCGAAGCCGAGCACGGTCGGCTCGGTCAGGTGCGAGAACACCGGGCCGCCTTTTGTCCACACGCCAGTCATCGGCGTCTTCGCCGCCTCGTCGTGCAGATGCCGGATGTCGTCCACCGCCCTGCGCCTCCCTCTCACTCTAGAGGCAACCGTGCGCGTGGCGCGGCGTTCCGGCCGCGGCCGCACGCGAGCATTTGAAGGGCGTCTGCGCAGCCGGGTGCGTTCTGTGGCATGCTTCGGCGTCGCGATCGGCAAACGAGGCTCACCTGCATGACGACCCCGTTCCGGCTGCTCGGCGCACGGCGCTTCCTGCCGCTGTTCGCGACGCAGCTTCTCGGCGCCTTCGAGGACAATCTGTTCAAGAGCGCCTTCGTCATGCTGGTGACGTTCAGCAGGGCGATGCAGAGTTCGCTCGACCCGGGGGCGCTGGCGGCGGTCGCCGGCGGCGCGCTGATCGCGCCGTTCTTCCTGTTCTCGGCGACGGCCGGCGAGCTTGCCGATCGTTTCGAGCGCGCCCGCCTGCTGCAGTGCCTGAAGGCGGCTGAGCTGGCGACCGTGCTGGCCGCCATCGCGGCGCTCCTGTCGGACAGCCTGGCGCTGTGCCTTGTCGCGCTGTTCGCGCTGGGTGCGCAGGCGACGTTTTCCAGCCCGGTGCGCTACGCGCTGTTGCCGCAGCATCTCGCCGTCGACGAACTGGTCGATGGCAACGCGCTGCTCGAAGGCGGCACGTTTCTGTCGATCCTGTTCGGGACGATCGCCGGCGGCATCGCCGTCGCGGTGGCCTATGGCACAACAGCGGCTTGCCTGCTGCTCGCGGCCTGCGCCGGGCTCGGCCTCCTCGCCAGCTTTTTTGTGCCGCGCGCGCCGGCTCCCTCGCCCGGGCTGCGCCTCAGCCGCAACCTGCTGGCGGCAAGCGGCGCGATCCTGGCGCAGGCGCGGCGGCGCCGCGACGTGTGGCTGGCGATCCTCGGCGCCTCCTGGTTCTGGCTGGTCGGCGCGGTGTTCCTGTCGCAAATCCCCTCCTTCGCGAAGACCACGCTCGGCGCCGGCAGCGGCGTCGTGACCTTGTTTCTGGCGGCGTTCTCTATCGGCGTCGGCGCCGGCTCGGTGCTGTGCGGCCGGCTGATGAAGGGCGAGGTCAGCGCCCGCTACGTGCCATTGGCGGCGCTCGGCATGGCGGCGTTCTCGCTCGACCTGGCATTGGCCAGCGAAGGAGCGGCGCCCGCCGCCGCGGGGAGCGCGCTCGTCGGCATCGCCGGGTTCCTGATGCGCCCGGCCGGGCTGCGCGTCTTTGTCGATCTGACGGCGATCGCGGTGTGCGGCGGCGTCTTCGTCGTGCCGCTCTACGCGATCATCCAGCGGCGCAGCGACGAGGCGGCGCGCGCCCGCATCATCGCCGCCGGCAACATCATGAACGCGCTGTTCATGACCGGCGCGGCGGCGGTGACGGCGCTGCTGCTCGCCGCCGGCCTGCACACCCCCGACCTCTACCTGGCGATCGCGATTCTCAATCTGGGCGTGGCGCTGTGGATCTGCCGGTTGTTGCCGCAGGACACGCTGCGCATGCTGGCGCGCATCGTGCTGCGCCTCGCGTATCGGGTCGAGGTGCGCGGATTGGAACACCTCGGGTCGACGCCCGAGCGCCTCGTCATCGTGCCGAACCACGTCTCCTTTCTCGACGGGCCGCTGATCGCCGCCTTTCTGCCCGGCTATCCGATGTTCGCGATCGACACGGCGCAGGCCGCCCGCTGGTGGGCGCGGCCATTGCTCGCCG